>PAZA01000009.1 GCA_002715375.1 Halobacteriovoraceae bacterium | reverse complement strand
CTATTTGAGTTTCAGCTTTGTTTCTTAGAAAATAATGTGATAAAAAATACAAAGCTAGTATATACGAGAAAACTTGCTGGACAGTATTTTGTAAGTCTTGATCTTTCTTCTTGGGAAAAGGTTTCACCTCAAGTTTTTCCAAGGATTTTTTTAGATAGAGGAAGGATTTATGACTTATATAGAGGGTTCAAGCCTAGTGGACTGGGTGATGTAGATGAGGGGGAATTGGTTACCCATATGCCAGGAAAAGTTGTTAAGATTGAAGTTAAAAAAGGGCAGGAAGTAAAAAAAGGCCAGACACTCATCGTTTTGGAGGCGATGAAGATGGAAAATGAAATCAAGAGTGGTTTGGATGGCGTCGTAAAAAGTGTCCATGTTCGAGAGGGACAAGTTTTGGACGAAGGCATTCTAATGATGGAAGTAGAAAGGGACTAATTTATGAATAGCTATAATAATCAGCCAAATTTTGAGGCAGACCTCGCAAAGTTTTTTAATGAGTTTAAAAACAACTTTAAGTTCATTGGAACTGGGTTAATAATCTTATTCCTCCTAGTTTTAGGTTCGACATCATTTTATACCGTTGAGCCTGAAGAGGAGGCAGTGATCATAAGACTAGGTAAATATGAGGGGACTTATCCACCTGGTCTTCACTTCAAGATTCCTTTGGGAGTCGATAGAGTGATAAAAGTTAAAACAAAGAAAATTCACCAAATATCATTTGGGTTCATTCCACAAACAACAGGACGTCGTTTAAGGTTTCGATCTGATGCTTTTGATGATGAATCTCTAATGTTAACAGGAGACTTGAACGTTGCTGATGTGGAGTGGGTTGTTCAGTTTCAAATTTCGGACCCTTTTAAGTTTCTTTTTCAGACAGCATCTCCTGAGAAAAATATAAAGGATGTTTCTGAATCTATTATGAGGAGAGTAATCGGAGATAGGCTTGTAACTGAAGTTCTCACTACTGGAAGAGTTGAAATCGCTGCTGAGGTTCAGGAACTGATGCAATCTCTTTTAAACAAGTATGATATGGGAGTTCAGATATTTACTGTCCAGTTACAGAATGTGAACCCTCCAGAGATTGTTAAGGCTTCCTTTAATGAGGTTAATGAAGCTAAGCAGGAGCAAGAGAAAGTTATAAACCAAGCTGAGGAAGCCTATAACAAGGTTATTCCGGAAGCGAGAGGAAAGGCTGAAAAACAAATCTCTGAAGCTGAAGGTTTTGCTGAGGCTGCTGTAAACAGAGCAAAAGGTGACGCCAAAAAATTTACATCGATTCTTGAGGAATATAAAAGAGCTCCATCGGTAACTAGAAAAAGGATTTACTTAGAAACGATGGAAGAAGTACTTTCAAAACTTGATGATCTGACTATTATTGATTCAAAAGTAAAAGGCGTCTTGCCTATTTTTCAAAAGACAAATGAGTCAATTATTTTAAATAAGGATAAGTCATGAAACAAAAGAGCTTAATTGCTTTCGCTATAATTCTTGTTGTGGGTGGTGTTTTTCTTAAGGAGTCTATCTATGTATTAAACCCTGGACAACAGGCTGTAGTTACTCAATTTGGAAAGCCTATTGGGGCACCAAAAACAGAAGCGGGTGTAGGTTTTAAGACACCCTTTGTTCAAAAAGTTCGATATGTAGACAAAAGAATACTGAACTGGGATGGAATTCCTAAGCAGGTTACGACTAAAGATAAGAAGTTCATTAAAGTTGATACAACTGCTCGTTGGAGAGTTACTAATGCACTCACTTTTCTTCAGACTGTTCAGGGAGAGAGGGGAGCACAATTTAAAATTGGTGCGATCTTGGACTCGGCTACCAAAAATGTTATTTCGAGGCATAACCTTGTGGAGGCAGTTAGGAACTCAAATTTGATTGAGAAAAAAATAAAGGAAAAGAAGAAAGAAATAAGTGAGAAGAGAGCTAAAGGAGAGACATTTATAGAAGATGAGCTGAGTGGAGAGGTTGAAAGAATTGATGTTGGAAGGGAGCAGTTGAGTTTATTGATTGCAAAAGATGCTAGTACAGGGTTGTTGAAGTTTGGTATAGAGCTAATTGATGTTCAACTAAAAAGAATTTCCTATGACAAGTCTGTTGAGAAAAAAGTATATGAGAGGATGATATCAGAAAGAAAGAAGATAGCAGAGAAAATAAGGTCAATTGGTCAAGGGGAAAAGGCTAAAATCGAAGGTCGTTTGACAAAGGACCTTCAGAAGATTGAATCGGAGGCTTATAGAAAGGCTCAAGAGGTAAGAGGTTATGCTGAAGCTAAGTCAATTGCTATTTATGCGAAGTCATTAAAAGCAGGTTCAGACTTCTATGAGTTTATGCGCTCTATGGAGGCATATAAGAATACTTTTTCTAGTAAGTCTAAATTCTTATTATCTTCCGAGTCTAAGTTTCTAAAATTTCTTAAAAATGGCAGTCTCACAGAATAAAATTAAAAAACTTCTTTAATTTAAAAAGAACTTTTTAACCACTTCGGATGCTGCCATCTGAGGTGTTTTAAGTTCTTTTGTCACCATTTCTTCTAGTTCAGGGATGATTTTAGTAAGCTCGGGACGGCTTTTAAGTTCTATTTCAATTGAATCTCTTATCAGTGACCACATCCAGTCTTTGGATTGTTGAGCTCTTCTTTGCTGAAAAAAGCCACCGCTTTTAGATGTTTGTTGGAATTCACAAATCATATCCCAAGCTTTGTCTATATTTTTAGATTCGATAGCTGAGCACGTAATAACTTGCTGTTTCCAAAATGAGTGAGGAACTAATAACTTTAAAGCACTTTCGTACTGAGATTTAGTTTTTTGAGCAACATTGATGGTATCTCCATCAGCTTTGTTTATAGCAAGTGCATCAGCGATTTCTATAATTCCTTTTTTTATACCTTGGAGCTCATCTCCGGCATTAGGAAGTAACATTACTAAGAAAAAGTCGACCATGTTGGATACAGAAACTTCATTTTGTCCTACTCCAACAGTTTCTACGATAATGACGTCGAATCCTGCAGCTTCACATAAAAGGATTGTCTCCCGGGACTTTTGAGTGACTCCACCAGAAGCACCGGATGAAGGAGACGGTCTAATGAAAACATCGCTTTTTCTGGAAAGTTTTTCCATTCTAGTTTTATCACCTAGAATGCTACCTCCACTAACTGGTGAGCTAGGGTCGACTGTTAAAACGGCGATTTTTTTTTCTTTTTCCAAAATATGCAAGCCAATAGATTCAATAAATGTTGATTTTCCCACACCAGGGCTTCCTGATATTCCGATACGTATAGACCTGCCAGTGTGAGGAAGAATTTGATCAATTAATTTTTGTGCTTCAACTCTGTCCGAGGGCCTTTTACTTTCCACTAGTGTAATGGCTTTGGCTAAAGAGCTTCTATTTCCCTTTAGAAGCTGATCAATATCGATTTTATTTTTCATATCCAATCTATTTGTTTAAAAAGTTTTTAATTGCTTTAAGGACTTCCTTTGCTGCTTTAGGTATTGGGGTTCCAGGCCCAAAAATTCCTTTGACACCCATTTTATAGAGTAGGTCATAATCTGTTTTAGGAATAACTCCTCCTGCAATAACTATGATTTCTTCTGCTTTTTGCTTTTTTAGTTCTTTAATAAGTTGAGGTATTAGAGTCTTATGCCCAGCCGCTTGTGAGGATACCCCGACTACATGAACATCATTTTCTATTGCTTGTTTCGCAACCTCTTCAGGTGTAGAAAAAAGAGGAGCGATGTCAATATCGAACCCGACGTCAGCAAAAGCTGTCGCAATAACTTTAGCTCCCCTATCATGACCATCTTGTCCCATTTTAGCGACGATCATCCTTGGTCTGCGACCATAATCCTTTTCGAATTCTTCAATATCTTTTTTTATTTTTATCCACTCTTCATCATTTTCGTACAAGCTTCCATACACTCCTGTTATGGTTTGGTTATTAGAGTTATAGCGTCCCCAAACTTTTTCTAAGGCAAAAGTTATTTCCCCAACAGAGCATCTAACTTTGGCAGCCTTTATTGCAAGATCTAGTGCGTTGCCCTTTCCTGTCTCAGCATAGACCGTTAAGTTTTCAAGTGCTTCATTAACTAACCTATCATCTCTCTGAGTTCTTAATTTTGAAAGTTTTTGAATTTGAGAGTTTCTAACTCTTTCATTATCAACTTCGAGAATATCTATATCTTCTTCTTTATCAATTTTAAATTTATTTACTCCCACTATAATTTCTTCACCTTTATCAATAAGGGCCTGCTTTTTTGCAGCAGCTTCTTCTATTTTTAGTTTTGGAACACCAGATTCTACGGCTTTTACCATTCCTCCTTGATCCTCAATTTCATTAATTAGGGTCCATGCCTTGTCAGCAATTTCTTTTGTGAGGCTTTCCATCATATAGGAACCCCCCCATGGGTCTATGACCTTCGTTATTTTTGTTTCTTCTTGAAGAATAATTTGGGTATTTCGAGCAATTCTTGCCGAAAATTCTGTTGGCAATGCCACGGCCTCATCTAAAGCATTTGTATGAAGTGATTGTGTCCCTCCAAAGATTGCTGACATTGCTTCGATTGTTGTTCTGATAACGTTATTATAAGGGTCTTGTTCAGTTAAGGACCAACCAGAAGTTTGGCAATGAGTTCTAAGTATTTTTGACTTTTCATTTTTTGGGTTAAATGAGGTTACAATCTTATCCCAAAGAAACCTGGCAGCTCGTAGTTTGGCAATCTCCATATAAAAATTCATACCGATCCCAAAGAAGAAAGATAGGCGTGGCGCAAATTTATCAATGTCTAGCCCCTCATTTACCGCTGTTTTAATATACTCTTTTCCATTTGCAAGAGTATAAGCAAGTTCAAGGGCTGCGTCCGCTCCTGCCTCTTGGATGTGGTATCCTGAGATAGAAATGGAGTTATATTTTGGCATATTTTGGCTAGTATAAGAGATGATATCTGCTATGATTTTCATTGATGGCCGAGGAGGAAAAATATATGTGTTTCTTACCATAAATTCTTTTAAGATATCATTTTGGATCGTTCCAGAAAGCTCTGCTTTATCTATACCTTGTTCTTCGGCAGCAATAATATAGTTTGCTAGAATGGGTAGCACGGCTCCGTTCATGGTCATTGAAACAGAGACTTTATCCAATGGAATCTTGTCAAAAAGGACCTTCATATCTTCAACACTATCAATAGCTACACCAGCTTTACCTACGTCACCTTCAACTCTTGGGTGGTCAGAGTCATAACCTCTATGAGTTGCTAGATCGAAAGCAACTGAGATTCCTTGACCCCCTGCTAGAAGACTTTTTTTATAAAATGCGTTTGACTCTTCTGCTGTTGAAAAACCTGCATATTGACGAATAGTCCAAGGTCTTCCTGCATACATTGTGGCCCTTGGACCTCTTTTGTAAGGCGAAAAACCAGGAGGGACATCGAGGTCATCAATGTCCAGTAAATCTTCTCTCGTATATAAGGGTTTAATTTTTATATTTTCAGGACTAATCCAGGCTAGACTATCAACTGGTTTTCCTTTTCTTTCTTTTTGAGCTTTTTCATTCCATTCTGAAATCTTCTGTTTGAGTGATTGTTGTGTTGGTCTTGCCATTTTTTCCTTCTAAGAGATTTAAACTGCTCGAATAAAGACCAAAAGCTACCAAAAAAGTTTTGATAATACTATTAGAGGAGTTTTTTTTAATCCTTTAAATTATGCCTTTGGAAATTCTTTCCAAATTGAAACATTCTTCTATTTTGTTAAAATTAAGATAGTTGATTAAATTGTTTCAGAGGTGTTTATGACGAATAAGGGGCCTAAGCAAGAAAATCCTAAGCTAATTCAGGAAGCCAACCTCCAAGGCCTTTTTTACGATCAGCTACAAATTATCAATGAAAGTATTTCGAGGCCCCTACCGGTAGAAGCAATTCATTATTCCAGTCTTGTTTTTTCAAAGTTTACAGATTCAAAAGCATACTTTGAGGAGATTGAGGGAAAATATAAAGAAAAGGTTTTAGGGATTCAGCTTTTAGAAGCTACAAACCTTTCTAAATCTGAGCAAAAATCAAAACTTATGGATGTTGGTGAAACGTCAATGCTTCTCTGTGGCATGTTCAAAGAATCTTTAAACAAAAAGTTAAACGATCCAAAGTATTATAGTGAGCTTGGAATGATGGCTTATAATAGGTTAAATCATATTGTGCCAAGAGCTTATGAGCTAAACTCTTTTTATGGAATAATAGCATCTTACTTTACTGTTATAACAACAATGATTAGTGCTATTGCAAAAAGTAATTTTGATGTAGAAAAGAGTAATTATATTTATAAAACGGAAAGCTTTGATGAAAAGTACTTTCTTAAATCAGAAGTTCAAAAAGTTAAGACGAAAAAAATTTCTTAATCTCTTCATTCTCTCTACCTACTACGACAATATTTAACTTTTTGGAAAGTATTTTTTTCAACTGTATCGCAAAATCTTCGTATTTTAAGTTTTGTATAGATTGGTTATTATTATAAAAGAAGTCTAAACCTCTTCCATGTAGGACTGGAATAGAATAAATATTTGCAAAATCCTCATTGGTTTGAATATTAATTAAATTTTGGCCTTCTATCATTACTTTAATTTTTTGGAATTCCTTTTTGGGAATACCTTTATTTTTCATTTTTTCTAGTATTTCTATTATCGTATTAATCGCTTGGATGCTTTTGTCATGTCCACTAGCAAGGTAGACACCCCAATAGCCGCCTTCTAAAGCTGTAAAATGAACTGGTTGTATAGAGTAGCAAAGACCTTTTTTATCCCTTACTTCTACAAATAACTTGGATGATTGCCCTTGGAGATAGGTAGTTAACATCTTAAAAATTATTGTATCTTTTGATCCAAGTCGTCCGCTAGGTATTCCTAAAAAAATTTGTGTTTGTTCTCTATCAAAATTGATGAATACTTTTTTTCCATAAACAAGGGGTTGTTTTGTGGAATATGATGTATTTTTGTTTCTTTTACTAAGATTAGAACAGAAGCCTTCTAGAGATTCATAGACTGTACTTAGAGGAAGGTTTCCACAGTAAGTGAGAAGAATTTCTTTATTTTGGAGGTTTTTATCATGTAATTCTTGTAACTTTTTTCTTGTGATTGATTGGACGGATTTTTTAGTTCCCAAAATATTGAGCTGATAAGGGTGGTTATTAAATAAGATTCTATTGAGATTTAAAAAACACTGTTGGACTGGATCCTTTTCTTGGTTATCTATTGCTCTTAAAATCATTTCCTTTTCATGTTTTATGAGCTTTATAGGAAAGTTAGGTTGTAATAAAGATCCGAAAAAATGACCAATAAGGTCTTTGAAGTCTTTAGTTTGGCCATGTAGAGATAATCCATAGGCATTTTTTCCAGAAAAGCTTGAAAAGCTTGATGATTTATTTTCGAAAACTTCTCTTAAATAGTCATCGGAAAAATTATCGTATCCGGAAGTCATTAAGCCGCTTATCATGTTATAGATACCATTGCTCTTATCATTTTCTTCTGATAAGCCACCTTTGAGAAAAGCTTGTAACACAAACGTTGGGTTCATTTGGTTGTATCTATAGAGTAGTTTAATTCCTTTTTTTACTTCGATTAATTTAACCAAAGTGTCAAAATTAGATTTTTGTACGTTATGTGTTGGGGCTTTATCATTTTTTTTGCCGTTAAGTTCCTTGAGCGTTTCGAGTTTTTTTTGGAATCTTTTCACTTTGATTTCTGCTTTACTTAAGCTTTCAATTTCTGGAATTTGTAGAGCTATATGTATTGCTCGAGAGAAGATGTCTCTAAGAGCATCGTTTACTTCTTGAGTTTCAACTTTTTCAATGAGATTAATGAATTTTTCTTCTGAGTATATATCCCCATTCTGTGCATAGCTGTGGCCAAAACTAAAAGCATAGGACTCTAATGTTTCCTTGTCATAAACTTTTGATGAAAGGTATTGGTTTTTTATTTTCTGAACTTCCTTATTTTCAAATCCATTAACTAAATTTTCCTTTATAATTTTGTGCAAAGTATTTTCAAGTTTATCGAAATTTTTGTAAGGGAAGCTAATTTTGATAAAGTGAACGCCACCCTTTGACATGAATAATGTAGATGAACTGCTTGAGTTTGTAAGGGCTGAATTCATTACCAAGCCCTTAAAAAGTCTTGAGGATTCTCCGTGCCCGAGACAATTTATAGCGAGATCCTCAGAGGCACTTTTGCCGCTTAAATATTCTGGTGCTTGGATAATGATACTTAGCTGTGCATTTTTAACATCTTTTTTATGTACTTGAACTTTAGACTTGGAAAATAGTTCGAATTTTGGAAATTTTGATTTGTTGCCCTTTGGGAAGGAAAAGCTTTCTATTAATTTTGGTATGGATTTATGGTTTTTTAAGTTTCCTGCTACAATTAACATAGAATTTGAAATGTTGTAATGCTTCTTTCTAAAGTTCGATAATTGGCTTTTTGAAAAGTTTTTAATGGTATTAGCTCCTCCTAGAATTGGATGGTTGTATCCATTCCTGAAAAACTTTTTTTGGAGTTCATGGAAGGCGAATTGCCCAGGGTTGTCGAGTGATCTCCTAAACTCTTCAAAGACGACGCCTCTCTCAGGAATAATTTCCTTGTTGTCGAACTTAGGATTAGAGACCATGTCTAAAAGTATTTCAGTTCCTCTTTTTAAATATTTGTTTGGGACATTGATGTAATAACACGTGTAGTCAAATGATGTAAAAGCGTTAATCTCCCCGCCTATTGATTCAATATCCTTTGCAATTTGCGACCCAGGCCTATTATCAGAGCCTTTGAAAAACATATGCTCAAGAAAGTGGGCGATTCCATAATCCTCTTTTTTTTCCAATGCACTTCCTGCTCTAAACCAGAACTGAATTGTTGCGGCGCTTGAGCCTGGCCAATTCACAAAGAGAGTTTTTAGTTTGTTGTTGAGTTCTTGAAGGTTATGGTGCATATTGTCTTTTCCCTGATGATCTTAATTTCTAGAGCTCTGGTTTTTACTCTCGGTTAATAGTCACGGCAGCTTTCCTATTAGGATACTTTTTTTATATTGATTGGAGAATTGATATTTTGAATGACAAGAAAATAAAATTAGAAAGTGAAGTGAGATCTCTTTATATCCATTTTCCTTTTTGCAAGCATATTTGCAATTATTGCGATTTTTTCAAAAAAGTGCCTAGTGATTCTTATAGTCTTTCGTCCTTTCATAACCTTTTTAAAAAGCAGGATGTTGCTCATGAAAAAATATTATCAAAAAGAGGATTAAGACTTGGTAGTTTAGAAACTTTGTACGTTGGAGGAGGTACTCCCTCTCTTTGGGGAAAGGAAGGATCTCAATTTTTGAAGAAGTTTTTGAGTGGCAAGGCTCTAGAACTGTCCAAAAATGGAGAGTATACTCTCGAGGTAAACCCAGGTACCTGGACGGATGAGGTTATTTCTCATTGGCTTAAATCTGGAATAAACAGGTTCTCTGTTGGTATTCAGTCTTTAGATAAGCGGTTTTTACCAATACTTGATCGAGTTCATACGTTAGAAGATTCTTTTGAGTTGCTTAATTATTTTAGGTTGAAAAACTTGAATTACTCGGTGGATTTCATGTTAGGGCTTCCCTATTCTGAAAGTCTTGGAAGAGATGTTATAAAGGAGTTAAATCAAATTTTACTTTATAAGCCATCCCATATAAGCCTCTATATTTTAACTACTAAAGAGAGTTATGTTCATCAAAAAGAATTACCAAGAGATGATTGGGTTGCTGACGAATATCTAAAAGTATCTAATTTTTTAACTGAAAATGGGTTTAATCATTATGAAGTTTCTAACTTTTCTCTTCCTGGGCGAGAATCTAGGCACAATTTGAAATATTGGAATCTTGACTCTGTTGCTGCACTTGGTCCTTCTGGCACAGGGTTTCTTAAAGGTGCTGTGGGAGGCTTTCGGTATAAGTGGAATGTTCACGATAGTAATATGAAGGAAGAGCCTTTAAGCGAAAGAGAATTAGAGTTAGAAAAAGTTTACCTTAATCTAAGAACTTTTAAGGGGTTGGGTTTAAGTGATGTTGTGAGTAGAGGTAATGACAAAGCTTTATTTTCTTTGATTAAAGAGTGGAGGTCGAAGGGCTACTTGCGTTCTGCAGAGGGTGAGAGGTTAAGGCTTTCTTCTAAAGGCTTTTTATTGTTAGATTCAATTATGGATGACCTTTTTAGGGAAAAAATTATTTAGTTATTTCAAGTATTTAGGTTAGCTTTGCACTTTTTTTTATCAATAATATTGACACTTCTGAAACAACCTCCATCTTAGAGGGAGATTTAAATTAACTTTATTTTTGAGGAAAAGTAATAATGACTGAGACTGTAGAAAGCAAGAAGGAAAAAGAGGAGCAAGCATCTGAGCAGGCTGCGAATGGAAATGTTTCTGATGGTGTGAAGATGGCTGAAGAAGGCCGTGAAATGTCTGATGATAATGTAACAGAATCTGACGTTGAAAAACACTCCGAGGAAAGCAGAGAAAGTAACGTTGAGGAGTTGAATAAAAAGTCTAAGACTGAAAGCGAAAATGAAGATTTTAAGAAGAAGTTTTATTACCTTGCAGCTGAAATGGAAAATATGAAGAGAAGGACTTCTAAGGAAAAAGAAAACCTTATTAAGTTTGGCAATGAGAAGATTCTTTCAGCACTTTTGGATGTTGTGGATAATTTGGAGAGAACTGTTCAAGCTATCGGGTCCGAAGAAGATGAAAAAATTAAAAATATTGCTAATGGTATAAAGATGGTTCATGGGCAATTCATAGATGTACTGGAGAAAAATGGCTTAAATACAGTAGAGGCTGTTGGCAAGCCATTTGATCCGAGGTTTCATGAGGCTATGGCTCATCAACCTATGGAAGGAAAGGATGACGATGAAATTATATCAGAATACCAAAAAGGTTATGTTTTAAACGGCAGGCTTTTGAGAGCTTCAAAAGTCATTGTTGTAAAGAATTGAATTAAGATTATTGGTGAATTGTTATATAAATTGTAATTAGAAATCCATAAATGAAAAAATAGCTTTTTGGGTTTTTGTAAGGAGAGAGCAATGGGAAAGATTATAGGTATTGATTTGGGAACAACAAACTCTTGTGTTTCTGTTTTAGAAAATGGGAAATATAAGATTGTCCCGAACTCTGAGGGTCACAATACAACACCTTCAATTATTGGGTTTTCCAACTCTGGAGAGAGGCTTGTTGGTCAGGTTGCAAAAAGACAAGCTGTCACAAACCCGAAAAAAACTCTTTTTGGAATTAAAAGGCTTATTGGTCGAAAAAATAATGTAGCAGAAGTAGAAACTTTTAGAAGTGTTGCTCCCTTTGAAATCTTTGCTAATAAAAATGGAGATGCTTGGGTTAAAGCTGATGGAAAAGAGATTTCCCCACAGGAAATTTCGGCTGCTGTTCTTGAAAAAATGAAAGTTGCTGCTGAGGAATACCTAGGTGAAGATGTTACTGAGGCAGTTATAACTGTTCCAGCTTATTTTAACGATGCCCAGAGACAGGCAACTAAGGATGCTGGACGTATTGCTGGACTTGAGGTTAAGAGGATTATTAACGAACCTACAGCGGCAGCACTTGCTTATGGGCTTGATTCAAAACAAGACAAAAATATTGCCGTTTTTGATTTTGGTGGTGGTACTTTTGATATATCTGTTTTGGAAATAACTTCTGAAGGTGTTTTTGAAGTTAAGGCAACAAATGGGAATACTTTTCTTGGTGGTGAAGATTTTGATTATAGAATCATTGACTTCCTTGCTGAAGAGTTTAAAAAAGAGAATGGTGTTGATTTGAAGCAAGATTCAATGGCNCTTCAAAGACTNAAAGAAGCTGCAGAAAAAGCTAANCATGAGNTATCNAATGTTACTCAAACAGATATNAACNTTCCATTTATNACNGCNGATGCGACAGGCCCNAANCACTTAAATGTTAANTTATCAAGAGCTAAGTTTGANTCTCTTGTAGCNGANCTTTTAGATGGGCTAGCAGAGCCTTGTCATACAGCTCTTCAAGANTCTGGTTTGTCTGCNAGTGAAATTCATGAAGTTGTTATGGTTGGTGGATCGACTCGTGTTCCTGCTGTACAGGAAAGAGTTAAGCAAATCTTTGGAAAAGATCCTAATAAAGGAGTGAACCCTGATAAAGTCGTAGCAGCTGGAGCAGCTATCCAAGGTGGTGTTCTAGCAGGAGATGTTAAAGATGTTCTTCTTTTAGATGTAACACCTCTTTCTTTGGGAATTGAAACTCTTGGTGGCGTTTCAACTAAAATTATCGAAAAGAATACAACTGTACCAGTTAAGAAGTCACAAGTTTTCTCAACAGCTCAGGATAACCAGCCTGCTGTTAGCATTCACGTCCTTCAAGGGGAAAGAGAGTTTGCTAAGGACAATAAAACTTTAGGTAGATTTGATTTGACTGGAATTGCACCAGCTCCAAGAGGAATTCCTCAAATTGAAGTTACTTTTGATATTGATGCTAATGGAATTGTTCATGTTTCTGCTGTTGATAAAGCAACTGGAAAGTCTCAGGAAATAAAGATTACAAGTGGTTCAGGTCTGACCGAGGAAGAAATACAGCAAATGGTGAGAGATGCTGAAGAGAATAGAGACTCTGATCAAAAGAGAAGAGAGGTGGTTGATACTAGAAACCAACTTGATTCTATGATTGTAGCAGCTGAAAATATGTTGAAAGAAGGGAAAGATAAGTTGTCTGATGCCGCAAAAGGTGAGGTTGAAGGTGCTGTGACAGAAGCAAAGAAGTACTTAGAAAGCGAAAGTATTGATGAGCTAAAAGCTGCAATTGAGAAACTTCAGGGTGTCACTCATAAAGTTGCTGGAGAAATGTATCAGCAAGAGGGTGGACCTCAAGGGCCGGGAGCTCAAGGAGGACCAGGACCTCAAGGGCCGGGAGCTCAAGAAGGACCAGGACCTCAGGGTTCTGGAGGACAAGACTCTGGGAAGTCCGATAAAAAAGACGACGATGTTGTAGATGCAGACTTTAAAGAGGTTTAAAAAGAAATAATTCATTAACTTTTTTCTTATTTATGTTAGAAAAGCGGCCTATATTTAGTGTAGGCCGTTTTTTTATTTTGTAAGGTGCGGAAATATGAGCAAAAGAGATTACTACGACGTTTTGGGTGTTGGTAAGAGCGCTGGAAAGGATGAGATTAAGAAAGCCTATAGAAAAATGGCTATGAAATATCACCCAGACAGGAACCCAGATAACCAAGAAGCTGAAGCAAAGTTTAAAGAAGCATCTGAGGCTGCTGAGGTTTTGTTGGATGAACAGAAGAAGTCTAGGTACGATCAATTTGGTCATGCTGGAGTAGATGGACAAACAGGTAGTGGTTTTGGCGACTTTTCTGACCTTGGAGATATTTTTGGAGATATCTTTGGAGATTTCTTCGGAGGAGGGAGTCGAAGAGGAAGATCTGGAAGGAGTCGGGGGCGGCCCGGCGAAGATATGCAAATGACTTTGAACGTTTCCTTCACGGAAGCTGCTTTTGGTGTTGAAAAGAAGATTTCAATCAATCGATATGTTTCGTGTGATGCTTGTCATGGAACTGGAGGAAGAAATGGTTCTCGACCAACTGCATGTGATATGTGTGGTGGTGCGGGAGAAATTCGTAGGCAACAGGGCTTTTTTACTGTCGCAACAACCTGTCCGAAGTGCCAAGGAAGTGGAACTATGATTTCTGATCCATGTCATAAGTGTCATGGTGAAGGCCGTGTTCGGGGGAAGTCGGATTTAGCTATAAAGGTTCCTGCCGGAATTGATAGTGGTCAGCGCTTGAAGCTCTCTGGTGAGGGGGGAAGCGGCTCTTTAGGTGGTCCATCAGGAGACCTTTACGTTTTGGTTGAAATCAATGAACATGAATTTTTTGGTAGAGAGGGTTTTGATGTTAGGTGCACTGTGCCAGTGAGTTTCTCACAGGCGGCACTTGGGGCTGAATTGGAAGTGCCAACTTTAACAGGAAGGGTCTCTGTTAAAATACCCCCTGGGACGCAGTCTGGAAAAAAAATGAGGCTTAAGTCCAAAGGTATCCAGAAATTGGGGGGATATGGGTATGGGGATCAGATCATTGGGATCCATGTCGAAACTCCTACAAAGTTGACTTCTGAGCAAAGGGAAATCTTCGAGTCTTTAGGACGGTTAGACAATAAATCATCGCATCCCATGGCAAAAGGTTTTTTTGAAAAAGTTAAAAACCTTTTTCAGTAATTGAGTTTGTAAAGAAATTTTTACTTAATGACACAGTCTCTGTAAAATAGCGGTCAGGAATTTCATTTGTCTTTACTTAGGAAGCTTTATGTATCGTAAATTTGTAAACCTTTGTGTTGCGGCTTTTGTGCTAGTTAAGGTTTTGGGATGTTCGGGCATTAGCACACTTGCTGATAAGGGGATAAAGAAAAACCTTTATTCAAAAAACTTTCTTGCTCTAATTGAAACTGCTAAAAGTCATTACCAAAACGGAAGTTTTGATAAGGCCCTCTCTGTTTTGAAAGGGATGAAAGATCAGGACCTGCTTCCTTCTGAAAGGTCAATGAGAAGAAACCTTCAGGGAGTTATCCTTTTTTCTAAAGGGGACTACGAGCGAGCTGTCTATAACTTTGAGCTTGCTTTAGTAACTTCACGCTTAGATGGTTATCTAGATGCACAAATTTACCTTAACTTAGCAAGTACTTATTTCAAAATGGGCCTTTATGAAAAGGGTTTTTCGTCGGTAAAAATGGTAAGGCATGAGACCTTCAATAAAAGGGAGTTGAAAAACTATCAAAACCTTCATTATAAATTGGCGAAAGAGGTTGGTGATGAGAAAGAAGCTCTTTTTTCTTTGACTAATTTTTTGGATGAGAAAAATACCGTTAGAGACCTTACGTCGAATCCTCATTTTGAATACTTGAAAAAAATCTTTTTTAATTTAAGCAGAACTGAAAGAGTTCGTTTTTTAGAGCGTTTTGCTGGGGAAAAAAATTTCTCTGTGGGTTATTTAGCCTACCTCCAAGTTGAGAAACTGTTTTACCAAGGAAACTTAGACGAGGCTAAAGACTTAACCACTTGGTTAAATAGAAAGTTTGGAGAAAGCACAGAGCTTGTTGAGTTGGTACAGTCTTTCACTAATAAAATTAATAACAATGATGGTGAGATAGACCCTTACTCAGTGGGGATTATTCTTCCACTAAGTGGGTCAAAGGCGATTTTTGGAAGCAGAGCGCTGGAAGGTATAGATAGTGGCTTCAGAGATTTTCTAAAAAGAAATGAAAATAGTGAAAAACCTTTAAAAATATTTGTTGAGGACTCCAAAGCTAGTGGTGTTGTTGGGTCATTTCGTGTCGAGAAACTGGCTAAAAAAAACAAGGTTTCTGTGATTATTGGAGGTCTTTTTTCTGATGAAGCTGAAAAAGAGTATTTAGCAGCTAAGAAAAGAGGAATCTTTTTTATTTCTTTATCGCAGGTCTATTTACCAAAAGAGCAAAAAGATCATCTATTACTAGAAATACCTGGGTCAGTTGAGTCGCAGGTGAATAAATTATTTGCTGAGGATATGATTAAAAAGTTTGGATCTAATGTTGCGATTATTTACCCTGAGAGTACGAGAGGTAAAGCTTATATAAATGAATTTTGGAGAAGGTCTCAATTAAAAGGTGTTAATGTTAATGGTATTGCTTCTTTTCAGAAAGGCTTAAGTGATTACAGAGATCCAGTAATGAACTTACTAGGCCTTAAGTTCAAGAGAGAAAGGCAGGAAGAGCTAGAAATGCTTTCAGAAATTCACTCTCTTGAAAGAAATACTTCTGCTAGGAGAATCCAAACTCTTAAACCTCAGATAGATTTTGACTGGGTTTTTGTACCTGCTTTACCAAGGGAGGCTCTTCAGATTGTTCCGGCTTTCAATTATTATGATGCATTTAGATTAAATATTATCGGGGGGCCTAGTTGGAGAAGTCACTCCCTAGCTAAAGAGGCTTCTGATATAGGGAAACTGTTTTTTATCGGAGAAGATGTTCAGCCAGTTGCTCATGACTTTAGTCAGCGTTTTTTGGATAGGTATAGAAGAAAGCCTAAACTTGTTGAAATGAGAAGCTATGATGCATTTAAGATCCTAGAGGCGTTGCTAAACTCAAATTTCTCTAATAGAAATCAATTAGAGTCTCTAATAAGAGAAAAAGCATTTTTAAGTGGTTTAACAGGTAACTGGAGTTTAAGAGAAGGTGTCTGGTTCAAAGATATGGTCACTCTTCGTTTGAAGAAGGGGAAAGTTGAAAGGGTTCCAGTTTTAGAGAATCAAGGAGAGGCTGCACCTCTTTCCGCTTATAATAAGGAACCCCTGAGGGGTTTAAACTAAACTTTTGCTTTTGCTTTTTCTATCCTGTTTTTGAGGCGTAGCTTAAGTTTTAGTTGAGATTTTTTCTTACTCATTTTAGAAACTGTTCTTTTTCTTCCTTTTCCCATGGGTACTCCTTATGATGTGTTGCGAAAAAAGCTTTGCAGAAATGATATTAGGAGATCTGAGTTTTTTTGGCAAGCTAAAACCAATGCAATTTTTTTTGCAACGCATTCTTTTCATGCCTTTATTCTAAGACTTTTGTTTATAAGATGACTAAAGAAATTAGACTTTTGTAGGCCTTTACATTTAGAATGTTATAAAACTTTTAATTTTAAGCGAGTCACTTAACTTCTTACTAAAAAGTTTAAAAAGGGCTTAGTTTAAAAGTTAGAAAAATTTAAAAAGATTAATTGATAAAATACTTAAAGAGGATAGAGAACATGTTTAAAAAATTTTTAGACTGGTTTTCAAACGACCTGGCAATAGATTTGGGGACAGCGAACACTTTAGTTTATGCCAAAGATAGAGGAATCATTGTTAATGAACCTTCAGTTGTTGCAGTTCATGAGGGTATGAAAGGCATGAGTAAAGTTCTGGCTGTGGGGAAAGAAGCCAAGGAAATGTTGGGAAGGACACCTGGATCTATAAAGGCGATTCGCCCTATGAAAGATGGGGTTATTGCAGACTTTGAAGTTACTCAGGCTATGCTAAGGTATTTTATATCGAAGTCTTTAGCAGGCTCAAAGTTGATAAAACCTAGAATTATAATCTGTATCCCATTTGGAATTACACAGGTAGAAAAGAGGGCTGTCAAGGAGTCTGCCGAGCAAGCGGGAGCTCGTGAAGTATATCTGATAGAGGAGCCGATGGCAGCCGCTATCGGGGCGGGGTTACCGATTACGGAGCCTTCAGGAAATATGATTGTTGATATTGGTGGGGGGACTACTGAAGTTGCTGTCATCTCTCTCGGAGGCATTGTCTACTCAAAGTCAGTACGAGTCGCAGGAGATAAATTTGATGAGGCAATTTCTTCATATATTAAGAAGAAGTACTCTCTTCTTATTGGAGAAAGAACTGCTGAAGGAATTAAAATGTCCATTGGTAACGCCTATCCATTTGATGAAGAAGTTAGGAGCTATGAGGTTAAAGGAAGAGACCTTATAGCAGGTGCTCCAAAGATAATTGATGTGACTTCTGATGAAATAAGGGATGCTTTGTCCGATCCTATAACAGAGGTCGTTGAAGCGATAAAAATATCTTTAGAAAAAACTCCACCGGAATTAGCAGCGGACATTGTTGATAATGGGATAATCCTTGCAGGAGGAGGGTCTCTTTTGGCTAACCTAGATGTTCTAATAAAAGAGAAAACAGGGCTTCCAGTTTCTCTTGCTGAGGATCCACTAACTAGTGTTGTAAGGGGTTGTGGAAAAGCTCTTGAATCAATTTCTCTTCTTAGGCAAGTTACAACATTATCCTAATTTTTGTTTCTGACCTAGGTTAAGGAGGACCTGTAATGGTGGATAAGGTCAATGACGACTTTTCTGAGGGCCAGTTTATAAAGATTAAAGAGGCGGAGGTTAAAAAGAAATTCTCCGAAGTGGCGATTCAGAAAGGTCATGTTAAAGTCTGGGAAAGTGGAAAAGAAAGAGCATTAGATTGTACTCTAGAGTCTTTAAGTGACTCTGAAAAAGAGCAACCCATAAAAATCTCACTAAGGATTAAAGAGGATATTGATACGAAAGGCCTTAATGGCAAGGAATTATTCATTTACTTTTCTATAAAGAAATCTAAGTTTTTTTCCAAGGGTCGTGTAGAAAACATAGAAGATGCTACTAATGTTAAGCTTGTCTTAGATGGAGAGCTTTATAAGTTGGATCAAAGAAAATCAAAAAGGATTACGACTTTTCCAAGTCACCGAGTGTATTCTTATATAAAAATACAAGAGGGCGGTGGTGGAGAGGTAATTCACCTTAATAGACCTAAGGATCACCTTCACAACTTTTTTAAAAATTTTCAAAAACAGGTATTACATAGCCAATTTAATAGTTCGAATCCACTAGAAAAGGATTTTATGGATGATTATATTGGCTTTAGAGTTCTTGACCTAAGTAATGATGGCCTTTCTTTTCTACTCAATCATATAGAAGCTGATTACTTTAAAAAACTTAAGAGATCATTTAAAATGATTTTAAACTTTAATGGAAAAGAGGATGTCATTGAGAATTGCTCCATTAGTTATTTAATTCCCTACGTGAATCCTAGTTTAGGGAGTTTGTCCTTATATAAATTAGGTCTAAGTTTTAAAAAGATTGATGGCCTTATTGAGCGGCCAATGGAAGAGGATCAAGAAAACGGAGCCGAATTAGCCCGTTTTGCAAGTTTTATGAAATGATACTAATAAAAAAAGAGAGCCGCATTCTTCTTTTCTTGAATAGTTTCTTAAAACTAATTGCTATTCTTTTTACACTATCTTGTTCATCTAAGTTAGTTTCAGGATTAAAAAATGCTAAGCCAAAAAAGGAAAAATTTATATTTGTAGATCCAACTGGAAAGTTTTCTGTTCTCAGAAGGTCCGGTATAAATTCATCAAAGGATTTTGTAACAAAAGAAGAGCTATTTCCACATACCAAATGGGAACAACCAGTTTTAGAGAAGGGAATAATGATTTCATCATATTCTAAATATAATAAAAAGGTTTCAATTCTAATCCCTAAAATATCTCAAAGAACCTTTTGGTTTGATAAAAAAAAGTACTTTACTGAGTCTAAATTTTTTACAGAAAAGAAAGAAGTAAAATTTAGTTGGAGGTCTCCTTCAGATCTAAAATTGAAAAAAAAAGTAATAAAGATAGATAGTGAAGGAAAATTGTATTGCTTTTTTGGGCAATTAATTGATTGCATAAAAGAAACTGGCTTTTTTAAAACATCAAAATTAAAAAAAAATGGAGTAGTTTACTTTTCAGTCATTTTTGATGGCTATCCATTTTTTAATGAGCAGTTTGGAATATTTAAAAGTGGCCCTATTATTGAGTCTGACTTCTCCTTTGAGAAAGAGATGGAGAATGGAGTTTTGCGTTACGCTCTCTCTTTTCTTGATCAAAAAATAACCTATTTTGTTGATAGAAAAGGAAATTTAATAGACAAGTTTTGGATTTCCCAGGGATTATCATTAAAAAAAATTTAAAAAGGAAGATGAAAAAGAGTGATTAATCAAAAGAAAATTATGAACTTAACTTTTACTTGTTTTTTAACATTGGTAGCAATTTTCTTTCTTGTAAGGTTAGCTCCAGGAGACCCTGTGGAGAGACTTTTGGGACCTGAGGCGACCTATGAAGAAATACAAAACTATAGAAATGACTTGGGCTTAAATGAAACAGTTTTTCTTCAGTTCAAAACATTTTTTTTGAAAACCCTTCAAGGAGATTTGGGTAAATCTCTTTTTAAAAGAAAAGATGTAATGGTACTTCTATCAAAGCACTTTAAACCTACTCTAACTATAGCCTTTTTTACAATATTTATAAGTAGCTTTTTTGGAGTAATTCTAGGTTTAATTTCCGCAATTTATAAGTCAAAAAAGCCTGATCATTTATTGAGACTTTTTTCTATATTGGCTCTTTCCTTTCCCATTTTTTCTTTGGGTCCGATACTGGTTTATATATTCTCAGTAAAGTTACAGGCTTTCCCCGTTTCTGAGTGGGGAGATGGAGGTTTCAAGTACCTTTTTTTACCAGTTTTAACTTTAGTAATACCTTTGAGTTCAGTTTTATCAAGGTTTACAAGGAACAAGTTTTTAGAGGAGATGAAGGCTCCATGGATAGAGGTATTAAAAGCTAAGGGTTTAAGTAGTTTATCAATAAACTTGAGAGTATTAAAAGTTTGCTCTCCATCGCTATTAAATGTAATTGCAATACAGTTGTCTGTTATTTTAGCGGGGACAATGATCACTGAAACAATTTTTGATATACCTGGTATGGGATCTTTGCTGTTGGAAGGTATTCAGAATAGAGATTATCCAGTAGTCCAAGGAGTTATATTGTATTCGACACTAATTTATATGATTATATATTTTTTAACGGATTATATAGCACAGAAATGTGATCCAAGGATTAGTGACTAATATGAAAGTGAAAAGTTTAAAAATAAAAGAAAATGGAGAACTTTTAATTGGAGGCTTAATTTGTAGTATCTTTTTATTATGGTCATTGGGATGGTATTTTTATTCAACTTTTATAAACGGATCAATTCAAAGCCCTTTTGTACCAAAAATGAATATGAAGTACGAATTAGTTTTACCATTACAAGAGAATTTTTTGTTGGGAACAGATGTTTATGGTAGGTCTCTTTTTGAGGTGATTTCATCAGGAGTTTCATATTCCATATTAATTTCTTTAACAGTCAGCTTTTTTGCTTCAGTCATTGGTTTAATTATTGGGTACTTTTCAATATCAGGAAATAATTCAATAAAAAGGCTTTTTGATTTTTTGACTAACTTTGTGTTTATTTTGCCAAGTCTTTTGCTCGCAATATTATTGATGTCTTTTTCTGGACAATCTTTATTTGGCTTAATTTTAGTGCTGGTTTTAACTGGATGGCCTTCATATGCTAAATTAGCGAGAGGAGAAACAAAAAGAATCATGGGATTATGTTATTTAGAGGGGGCAAAGTCTATGGGAGCCTCTCGTTTGAGAATTATGTTAAAAGTTATTTTTCCAGAAATATTGCCTGTCTTTGTAGTAAATATAATTTTAGGTCTGAGTGGAGTAATAATTAGTGAAGCTACTTTGGGTTTCTTAGGTTTAGGAGGAAGTGAGTACTCCTGGGGCGTCCTGCTATCTATGGGAAAAGATGTTTTGTTAGAAGGACCTCATATTGTAATTATTTCAAGTCTGGTCTTAGGTTTATTGATAATAGGTCTTAACTTTTTTGGAGATGGTCTAAGAGATTTTCTAGATCCAAAAAGTTAAAAGAATAAAGTAAAGGGTTAAGATATGATTGATATAGGTCAACTTATTTTAATGGGTATTGAAGGTAAGAGCTTACATAAGGAAGAAGCTGACTTTATAAAAAAAGAAAATATTGGTGGTATAATACTTTTTTCAAAAAATTATGAAACCCCAGTTCAACTAGCACAGCTTGTAAATTCTATTCAGAAGCTTCGAAAGGATTACCCACTTTTTATATCTGTCGATCATGAAGGTGGAAGAGTTATCCGGTTTAGAAATCACTTTACACAATTTCCACCTATGTTGGATATTGCTAGGTTAGATTCTCCAAAATGTTTCTATTCTCTTTCTAAAATTATGGCGGAAGAACTCTTATTATGTGGAATAAATTTTAACTTTTCACCTTGTTGCGATATTTTGACGAATGATAAAAATATTGTCATTGGGGACAGAGCATTTGGAAAAGATTCAGAGACTGTTTCAAAGTTCATATCTTCTGCAATAAGGGGTTTTCAAACTAATGGGATGGTAGCATGTGCTAAGCACTTTCCAGGTCATGGATCTACCTATAAAGACTCCCACTTTGACTTGCCTCAAATAGATAAAGAGCTAGATGAATTTAGAGAAAATGAGTTTATACCTTTTAAAAAAGCAATAAAATCAAGAGTTGAGTTTATAATGATGGGTCACCTCTTGATCCCTTCTGTAGATCCATCCTATCCAGCATCATTAAGCGAAAAATGGCATGATATTTTGAGAAAAGAATTGAAATTCGATAGGCTCATTATTAGTGATGACTTACAAATGGAAGCAATCACAAAACATTATACACTAGAAGAGGCGTCAATTATGGCCTTGAGTGCTGGCTCTGATATATTAATTTATCGAGACTTTGAACATGCAAAGAAAGGTCATCAAGCGATCATTGAAGGGTTAAAGGATAAAAGATTGAGTACGAGTCAAATATATGAAAAAAATAACCGGATTCTTGATTGTAAAAAGAGGTTTTTTAAAGAGTACAAACCTGTTTATGTAAAGGATATTGAGAAAAAATTAAATATTGAGTCTTCAAAAGTATTTTTGAAGGATTTAACGAATCAAATTTCTTCAAAGACTCAAGATAGTTTAAGTATATAGCTAACTATTAATTTTATTTCTTTTATATTAAATATAAGTCGATCTTTTTAGTTTATTAGGAAAAAAATTCTGTAAGAAGTTTTTCCAGCCTAATT
>PAZA01000008.1 GCA_002715375.1 Halobacteriovoraceae bacterium | reverse complement strand
CGCTAAATTAGTCACCTTCTTAGAAGACATATCGAGGTTCCCTCTAATTTTTGCTTCTCCATTAACATCTAACGTAGCTGCAGGAGACGTTGTTCCCACTCCTACATTGCCGTCTGCTGGGCGGACAAAAAGTTGATTCTTAGTTCCTAGACCCATAGACTGCCTTGTTGATTCAGCATCTTTTAACTGAAGTTTTCCACCCTCAACTCCAACAAATTGATCAGCAGCTGGATTCATATCGGAAATATCATCAAGTCTTTTTGAATAGGCCTGAACATCACTTCCTATTTTGACACCCAAATTAATCCTTGCCTGTTCGACGGTTGAAGCTCCTGTTCCACCTTCGAGAATACTTAAGTTATTTTTACTTGAAAGAACACCACTCCCATCATTAATAACTATTTCACCCGCATTTCCCGCTTGAATTTTATCCCTACTAATTGAGGCATTGGATGCCACATCGGTATCATTTATAGACCCATCTGAAATTTTTGAGCTCGTAACAGAATCTGCTGAAAACTTAGCACTCGTTATAGCTCCGTTAACGATTTTAGAAGCCGTGACACTACCATTTTTTATTTTGGAAGAAACAATAGAGTTATCAGCTAACTTCTCAGTCGTAACTGAGCCATTTAAAATCTTAGAGCTTGTAACTGAATTGTCTGCAAGTTTTGAAGCATTAATAGCATTATCCGCAATTTTTGATACCGTTATAGCATCATCATCTATCTTTGCTGTCGTGACGGCCATATCGGCAAGCTTACCTTCAGTCACAGCATTGTCGGCAATCTTTGAAGAAGTTATAGACTGTTCTTTTATTTTTTCCGTCGTCACGGCCCCTTCAGCGATTTGAGAACTACTAACAGAGTTGTCTGCTAACTTTTCGCTAGTTATAGCACCATCAGCTATATCTTCACTTGTTATAGTTTGGTCTACGATATCTTCACTTGTAATTTTAATGGTCCAAGGTTTCCATTTTCCTTCACCACTATCCCATCTAAAAATTTGACCTTCAGTTGCTGGTATATTTGAAATATCTGCAATGTCTTGAATTTTTGAAATAGTTTTATCTATTTGGTCCCACGTATAATCATTACTTTCAGCTTCAATAATACCAATTCTGGGCTTATCGTCTTTTGATCCTTTAAAACCTGTCACTTTCCCTGAGTTAGTTACCCTTTGCCAATTAACACCGTCAAAAACAATCCAATCACCCGTATACCATTCACAAGTTTCATCATCACCCTGGTTACAATTAGCTATTTCAAGGTCATCTTTCTTAGTTACTCCAGGAGTGTCGACTATATAGTAATGACCTCTTTGTAGTGGTTCACCATTTAAAAGGGGCGGTATTGAATCAGTTTTTACATTCCATGAGGATATAAACTTCATACCTGTAAAAGCCTTGCCGCCCCACTCACATTTTCTCTCTTTGTCCTTGTTACAAATAAAAGTGAGGAAGTCCCCATCCTTTAGGCCTTCTATATTTAACTTGTCTGAGGTTATAGCATCATCGGCAATTTGTTTATTCGTAACCGCTCCGTCGGCGATTTTATCTGTTGTAACTGAACCATCTTCAAAGTCTATGATGAAGCTGTAATTTGTCTGCCCAAAACTATTTGAAATAATGATATTATAGAGTTTACCAGCAATCGCACGGACTATTGGCTGTTTAAATGGTTTTGGAGGGGGGTCTAATGGGTTAAAATATTTTGTTTTATCAAATTGAAAGACTATTTTACTTTTCTGACCCCGTTTCATTGAAGGCTCAATCTTAAAACTTCCGAAATATCCTGCTTTTTTACTAATCCTCTTCTTACATTCTTTCAGTGATTCTTTTAGCGAATCGATCCCTTTGTGACGACAAAAACAATGCAACCTAGCAGTATCAAGATCTTTTCCTTCTTTAATACCCTTCGCTAAACAAGCTTTGCCTTCATTTTGAAAACTTATTCTGCTTTCAAATTCTTTCTCTGAAATAAAACGCCTAGGCCCTGTTTTAAGCTTCTGAATTTCATCATCAATCTTAATTACTTTTGTCGTTTCAAGAAACTTTCCTTGTACCTCAATACTGGTAACGCCTCTAAAATTTTCCCCTTTTAGTTCTAAAGAAAACGAATCTTTTAAAAAGGAGGCGCCTGTTATGACGGGCCTGGCCTTATCCCTTCGCATCTCATCCTGCATAGAGTATTTTAAAAAACTACCATCATCTTTTTTGGGAATACATCCAAAAATTAAGAGAGATAAAACAAAAGGAATAAATATGGGTTTGAAATTGTAGGTCAAAAGGAAAAACTCCTGATAGCATATAACGATTACTCTACTTTTTTCGTCACCTACTATTATAAATTAAATCCCCAAAATTTTAGTAAACACCTGACAAAACACTTGCTAGGAACTGACATTGAGACAATTTTAAATAAATTTTTTAGAGAAATTGTTAAAACGGCTAGTTACTTCATTCAAAAGCATTTTAACCTATTGAAATATTTAGATCATTATCTGCTTTTTTTCTTTTAAGTTTTTTTAAACAAAAATACTTTTCAAAGAAAGCAAAATCATTCATTTTTTCTAAATGCCTTAGTTTATGGCCATTTTTAGAAAAACCTTCCTTATTGATAAAATAGTATTATTTAGTCCGTTTCAAGTGTAGAATAGGACAAGTCAGGAAATGGTCAAAAGGCGTCAAGGTGGAGGAAATGGAAGGGCTCACCTCAGCTATTGGTCGAAGAATATCTTCATAAACTGATATTGTTTTTGGAAATATTCAATAAAACCCCTCTTCCACTAAAAAAGGGATTGCCATTATGAAAGTTGAAAAAAACAAAGTTGTTACAATTCAATACACTTTGAAAGACGAAAAAGGCTCTGTTCTCGACTCCACCGAAAAAGGGAATCCTTTTCTTTACATTCAAGGCCATCAAAATATTATACCTGGATTAGAAAGTGAGTTGGAAGGAAAAGGGAAAGGAGACGTATTTAACGTTACCATTTCCCCTAAGGATGGTTATGGTGAAACGAACCCAAATCTTGTTCAAGAAATTCCTAAAGACCAATTCCCTGAACCATCCGAAATTCAAGAAGGCATGCAATTTCAAGCAGACACACCAGAAGGACCAATGATCCTTACGGTTCTTGAAATTCTTGAATCAGCAATCAAAGTAGATGGAAACCACCCCTTGGCCGGAAAAGATCTTCACTTTGAAGTAAAAGTTGTAGATGTTCGAGATGCTACCCCGGAGGAAATTGACCATGGTCATGTCCAAGGGCTAGATGGCGAAGCTCAACACCACTAAACTCTCATTGAAAATGATTAGGTTTTAAAGCCAGCTTTCTTAAAGATAGACCCTAGAGATTTCTTTTCTTTTCAAGATAGTCCCGGTAATCGCCTGGATAGAGTGCGACTCCACCCTTATCAACTTCTAAGACTTTTTGAGTTAGATGATTTAAGAAATGTCTGTCATGGCTTACAAAAAGAACTGTTCCTTCAAACCGTTCCAATACATCCATCAAGATCTCTCTTGAAGTTATATCTAAGTGGTTAGTAGGCTCGTCCAAGACGAGAAAATTATTTTGAGCAGAAAAAATCTTGGCCAAAACCAACCGGCTCTTTTCTCCACCAGAAAGGTATTTAACCTTTTTTAAAACATCATCTCCCTTAAAAAGAAAAGCGGCCAAAAGATTTCGAATAAAGCCATCACTTACATCAGGAAGCTCTTTTCGAACCTCATCAAACACACTACTTTCTGCGTCCAATACTTCAAGAGAGTATTGTCCGAAATAACCTACTTTTGTACTGGGGCCAAGTTTTACGAGGCCTGAAGTTGCTTTAGTTTCTCCACAAATTACTTTGAGAAGAGTTGATTTACCTGCTCCATTCACGCCCACTACAGCTATTTTTTCTAGACGTCTAATGGTTGTTGTGAAGTTTTCAAAAACTTTATTTTTGTTGCCTTCGGAGTTTTCCCATTCCTTTCCAAGACTTTCCATAACAGCGACGTCATCACTTCCCCTTGGTGGTTTGGGAAATTCAAACTTCATTATTTCTTCTTCAGGAGGTAACTCAACCCTTTCAATTTTTTCTAATTTTTTAACACGGGATTGGACCTGGGCGGCGTGAGAGGCCCTCGCTTTAAACTTTTCAATGAACTCTTCTTCCTTAGAAAGCATCTCTCTTTGCCTTTCATACTCGGCCTTAAGCTGGGCCCTTCTCACCTCCCGCTCTTTCATATAAAACTCATAATTTCCACTATAAGTCGTTATCTTACCGTGTGATATCTCAATCGTTTTTTTACAAACATTATTCATAAAATCACGGTCGTGAGTCGTCATGAAAAGAGAGCCCTTAAAGTTTCTTAGCCACTCCTCTAACCAAAGAATCGTTTCCATATCGAGGTAGTTGGTCGGCTCATCCATAATGATGAGGTCAGGGCTGATAACAAGAGTTTTGGCAAGAGCAATCCTCATCTTCCAACCGCCACTAAAATCTTCAACTTTTTGGTGGTGGCGGTCAGGAAAGATACCTAAACCTGTAAGAATTTCCTCAGCTCTATTTTCAAGATCGTAGCCTCCAACCCTTTCAAAGTCAGTCTGAAGGTCACCCATCTTGATTAAAATATCATTCATTTTATCTTCATCAAGGTTAGGGTCACCTAAAACATCTTCATATTCCTTTAGCTTTTCTTTCATTTCAGAAATTTTAGCATCACCTTCAATGACTTCTTGGAGAGCAGTCTTTCCCTTCATTTCTCCAACATTTTGAGAAAAATAAGAAAGCCTTAATTTATCAGAGTAACTAACTTGTCCCTCATTGGGTCTTTCTTCACCAATGATTAAGCGGAAAAGAGTTGTCTTACCAACGCCATTAGGTCCAACCAGCCCTACTTTCTCTCCAGGGTTTATTTGAAAAGTTCCCTTGGAAAAGAGGAGGTCTCCTCCTTGAATTTTTGAAAGGTTTGAAACATTTAGCATAGACAACTCTTTAGTTAAAAAATTTTAAAGTTGAAGACCTTTGATATTATCTAAGGACTCACCTTCATCGTCTTTAACGAGAAGACCTGCCGATTGATAAACACAATAGTCCACAGTTGTAACGGCCGCTGGCCTATAATTCCCTGAGTTTTTAACTCCTCCAAAAGGAAGCTTTGAATTGGCCCCAACAGTTGAGCGGTTCCAATTAAAAATCCCAACGTCAATATCTCTCGCACACTGTTCGTAAACAGCTTGATCTTTTGTAAAAACTGCCCCCGCTAAGCCGTATTCGGTCCCGTTAGCAATTTCACAAGCTTCTTCAACTGTTTTATAAGGAACAAAAATAACGTTAGGACCAAAAATCTCAGACGTTAAAAAGCTGCTCTTCTTATCAAACTTTTCAGCAAAGTGAATGGAAGGAGTTACATAATAACCCTTCTTTTTAGCTTCTACTTTCTTTCCAGGCATAATTTCTTTGATGCCCTCTTCTTTAGCAACATCCATAAAGCGGAGGTACTCCTCCATTGCGTATTGATCGACTAGTGGGCCCATAAATGGTTCTTTATCGTGTTCAATGGGATGATCTATAACAAGTTTAGAAGCTAAATCTTTAAACTTGTTAATAAAATCATCAGCAATATCTTCATGAATCGGAACAAGTGAAGTTGATGTACACCTTTGACCTGTCGTTAAAAAAGATCCTTTTAAAACTTCAGCTAAGGCCAACTCTAAGTTTGTATCTTTATGGATAATAGACACATTCTTTCCACCAAGCTCTAAAGAAATCAATTTTGTTAGGTCCTTATAAGTATTTTCTAAAATACGAAGGCCAGCTTCTTTTCCACCTGTTAGGAAAATAACTTTTACGTCCGGGTGCTTAACCATATCCATCGTTCCATGGCGGTCACTATGAATCATGCTGAAAACACCTTTTGGAAATCCAGCAGCTTCAAAACAATCAGCGAGAAGCTGAGCTGAATAACAAGCTTTTGAGGAAGGCTTGAAAATAACACTATTTCCTGAAAGAAGAGTGCTCACCATTTGACCATTGGCCAAGTGGCAAGGGAAGTTAAAGGGCCCGATAACAAGTGAAACACCAATAGGCTTAAAATTTATGCGCCCATTGGTTTTAGGCATAATTCCTTCTATATCTTTTGTAGAGATTCTAGGAATCGATTCATTAATAGTGATATCAACTTTACCAGCGACGGCCCCCGCTTCAACCATTCCTTCCCAATAAGGCTTTCCAATTTCTAAAGAAATCGCTTCAGCAATTTGGTCCTTACGCTTTAAAACTTCTTCTTTATACTTTTTAAGATAAGCCGAGCGCTCTTCAAAAGATAATTTCCTCCATGTGTGGAAACCCTCGCGAGCAGAATCAAGAACTTCATCCAAATGCTGATTAGAGACTCTACAATCCCATAAGTGGTTATCTAGATCTGCCGGGGATGCTTTACTAACAACCTTTCCTGACCCTGCATCTGCTTCGTGGTACCGACCATTAAAAAAATTCCCTTTCATTGTATATTTCACAATATCCCCTTTTTTTAGAAAAAATAGAAAGTGGGCATACTTACCACAGAGGCCCAAGATTGTCCTTAAATTAACGCATAATAAGTAGATAAGATGAATCGTTGTTTAAAGTTTTATTTGGGGCCTTGGAAAGGTGAAAAAAAAGCCATTCCAATGGAATGGCCTAAGTGGAAAAGTCATTTTCTTTTTAAATTAGCCTCTTAGAGACTTAAAAATCTCTCTAAGGGTGTGTCATATTTTCTGGAACAACAATTTTATCAAAGTCTTCCTCACTCAAATAGCCCAGGCTCAGGCAAGACTCCTTGAGAGTCGACCCTTCCTGATGGGCTTTTTTCGCAATTTCAGAAGCTTTATCGTATCCAATATGCTGATTTAGGGCCGTCACAAGCATAAGTGAATTATTTAAATGGGCCTTAATGTTTTCTGGGTGAGGCTCAATTCCAACGGCGCAGTTGTCATTAAAAGAGACCATCGCGTCAGAAAGAAGACGTACGGAGTGAAGAAGGTTATGGATCATAACAGGCTTATAAACGTTAAGCTCAAAGTTCCCCTGAGAACCTGCAAAGCCAATTGCTGCATCGTTTCCCATTACCTGAACACAAACCATAGTGATGGCCTCAGGCTGAGTTGGATTTACTTTCCCCGGCATAATGGATGAGCCTGGTTCATTCGCAGGTATTGTTATTTCCCCAATTCCACAACGAGGACCAGAAGCAAGCCATCTCACATCATTCGCTATTTTCATAAGGGAAGCAGCAACTCTTTTTAAGGCACCAGAGGCAAAAACCATCGCATCGTGTGCTGCGAGAGACTCAAATTTATTGGGGGCCGTTCTAAACTCATGCCCTGAAATTTTAGTGATCTCTTCAGCAACGAATTGAGCATAATCTGGATGAGAATTGAGGCCAGTTCCAACAGCTGTACCACCAAGAGCAAGTTCACGAAGACCATCGAGAGTCATTTCAACTGACTTCTTTCCATTTTTAAGTTGTTGAACCCATCCTGAAATCTCCTGTCCTAGCATAAGAGGTGTGGCATCCATAAGGTGAGTTCTTCCAATTTTACAAACCTCTTTGAAAGCGTTGGCCTTCTCTTCGAGGGTTTGGGTTAATTTATCAATGGAAGGAAAGAAAAGGTCTTCAATTTGTTCAACCGCAGCAATATGCATCGCTGTTGGAAACGTATCATTAGAGCTTTGAGATTTATTAACATCATCGTTAGGGTGAACAGGAGTTTTGCTTCCTCTTTCACCTCCAGCAATTTCAATCGCTCTATTTGAGATGACCTCATTAGAGTTCATATTGGTTTGAGTTCCTGAACCTGTTTGCCACACGACAAGAGGNAAGTGGTCATCGAGTTTTCCCTCNATAACTTCGTCNGCAGCTTGCATAATCAAATTGGCCTTATCCTCAGGNAGTTTTCCAAGNCTAAGGTTTGCCGCNCAAGCTCCTTTTTTTAAAATNCCAAGGGCNCGNATCATAGANCGGTTNAANCGGTCCTCTCCAATTTTAAAGTTNTGAATNGANCTTTGNGTTTGNGCTCCCCAATAACGGTCGCTTTGAACTTTNACTTCACCCATTGTATCTTTTTCAATTCTGTGGTCTGTCATAATCCTCACCTTTTTTATAAAATTTCATCCATTTTAAAAATAACGGCTTAAGTTGAAAAGAAAAAGGCCTTTTTTTCAAGGACCTTTCAAAACTTTTTCCTAGCTTAGCTCTTTCAAGCTAAGCTTATACTANAAAAAAGTTAACTTGGACAGGTTTCAAAGGANGAGANCTCTTNAAGCGTCNTGCAAGATTTATTTTTGTGCACAGATCAACCTNCGCATAACTTCCAAATTAAAACAGATGGGTCCAACCCACCCTTCTTTTTTATCTTCACAACCTTTTCCACCATAAATAATTTTAACATAACCTCTNCAATGCTTTGAGCGGACCTCATAAACTGTTCCTTNCNGCTTTTGATCCCTAAATGCCTTAATTGGTTTCTCTCCNAAGATTCTTTTCACTTCCTTTGAAGCTAAAATCCTCTCAATTTCTCTGGCCTCTTGAGCTTNAGGAGGCANGGCCGCTTTNAGNGAAAAAGTAAGAAAAAATAGAATAAGAAAGTATCNCATTTTAAAGCTCCTTCAAAANATTTTTTGTTTCTAANACGTGGTCTGTAAAAGCGCCATCGACTTTTGCTTTTAAAAAGACCTTTTCAAGTAATTCTTTATAATTTTTAGCAAATGGGGGAATTTGATCTTTCCTTAAAGTATAGGCATGAACGAGCAACCCCCTTTCGTGGGCCAATTTAACAAGATCTGTGTGATTGAAACCCTCTTTGTTAATTTCTTTCTTGTAAATATGTCCTATCCAAGGACCGATCCCCTGAGCATAGTCTGCAATCTTTTTTAGGCCCTCTTTAGTTTGCATCACTTTATAGTCTACGCCATTATTAAACCAGCTAGATTCTCCAATGAGTTGAACGAGGGGCACCTTTGGATGCATCCTTCTAATCCTCTTTAAAGTCTCAGGTTCAAAACACTGAACAAAAACTTTATCACTTCCATTAAGGTAACCATAGCTATTAAGAATTTTCATGACAATGGAGGTGATATCTTTACCCTCTTTTTTGTGGAAACTAGGTCTTTTAATTTCGGGGTAAATACCTATACTCTGCCCCGTACTTTTATTAAGTCCCTGGACAAGCTCAATATACTCTTTCAAAGTAGGCACCTTAAATGATGACTTTTTAACAGGAAAACGCTTTGGATAAACTTTCATACCAGTTTTAGGGTTAATTCGTTCACTGACTTGAAGCCTCTTAATCTCCTCTAATGAAAAGTCTATCGCATAATAGTGGCCATCTGATCTTAATCTTTTTGGAAAGATCTCTTTAACGTTTGTTGTCGACTCCAAATAAATATCGTGAAGGACGATTGCCTCATCATCTTTTGAAAGGACAATATCAGGCTCAATAAAATCAACTCCCCAAGCGTGGGCCATGGCAACCCCTTGAAGAGTATGTTCAGGTAAAACGCCACTTGCTCCTCTGTGAGCAATAATAACTTTTTTGTGGGAACAAGAAGTTAAGAAAAGAAAAATAAAGAACGAGGAAAATATCGTTTTAACCGTAGAGTCTTTTAGAGAAAAATTAGGCATTTTAACCCCCTTTTTTCTCACCATACCTGCTTTTTAAAAGCTTCGTCTTTAAGAATTTTAAGTCTTAGGAGGTCTTTTTGCTCTGCGATCGTCCTTTCCATAATCGAGAGGGGATTCTTCTGTTGTCAATCCATCTTGATAAGACGCAAAAAGGTAAGAACAGGCCTCATTAGCATTTGAAAATGACTTTTGTGAGTTAGGATCTTTCAATGTCCCCTTAGGCTCAGCATTGGAATGATAAAGAATATAAGGGATTTCCAAAGTACACAAAGCCTCCCTGATTCTTTTTGTACCAATATGATGTTCCCTTCCCCATAATTCCAATAATTTTTCAGGCCTTTTGGAAGGAGTTCTAAGGATTCCCATTGAAGGAAGGGGCCTCATTAAAGCATGAAAAAAAAAGCCAAGGATTAAAAAAGGTCCCCTCATGGAAAGTTTATAGAGAAATGGCTTCTTTGCACCCCCACTATAGTGCTCCCAAAGATAAGAAACGATATCTCTAGATTCATAAAGACTTTTACCGGTGTTCTCATCAATCAGATAGGGAAACATGACCTTGTTTCCTAGTTTTTTAACCTCACCTCTAAAGCGGGAATTCTCTAAATGACCGTACTTTTTTAGAGTCTCTCTAGGACAAGGGAAAATCAAGACTTCTATAGAGAGTAGTGAAAGTGTTTCCCGTACAATTCGACAAAAAGGACATCCTTCATACTCGTAAAGAATTAACCTTTTAGCGGGTATATCGTTGCCTTTGGCATAAGTTTGGAGAGGCTTAGTGCCTGAAAAGAGTCGGGTTAAACCCGCTATAAAACAAGTCAAACTATGGACGAATGTCGATAGAAAAGTGATTTTATAAAGACCCCTAAAAAGAGATTGAAAAGAGGCCATCAATATTAATCTTAACTTTCCCATAAATGCGTCCTATTCTAAAAGTATTGGTTTTATTTTAATTTAGCAACTCCCAACACTTGGTCTTCTTTAAATAACTTTCCAAGTTAGAACTCTTCTCCATTTCCTTAAAAATGTCTTTTAAAATCTGAAAACTTTTTGACTGGTATTTAATAGGCCGTTGCTCAAAATAGTTGCCATTAACTTTAATTTTGAAACTTTTTTCTTTTTCTTTGAGCGCCCTATGGTTTTCTTGGGCCCAAGGAAGAAACACTCCGGCCACTTCCTTTTCTAAAAGGGGAGAAAGCGTTGATTCAAGAGTATTCAAAGATTCATAAGGCCCTTCCTCTTTGGGAGATAACATCCTATGAATCCATTTTTCAACATTTGGGGCCTTCTTTTGAATTAATGTCTTTGGGGTGGGATCTAAATAGAGGTTATACAATTGTCCCCAAAGACCAAAATCCCCCTGACAGGGTTTCTCTCCAAAAAGGTATGGCCTTTCACGAAAGTGTTTATCCAAAATACCTAAAAGGGTCTCAAAGGATCCCTCTACAACTTTCTTATTTTTATGAAAGGTTCCAAGCCAATGCCTTCTACTTTTTTGCCGATTTGCTATAAACAATGAAAGTAAGTTTAAAAGTAACCAACCAACAAAAGGAATCTTTTTAATAAATTGAGGCATAAAATAAGTTGCTATTTCCTTTGAAGCAGACTTTTCGTCTTTTTTATAATTCCAACGATAATGAAAGAGGGGTTTATTCACCCACTCGTCAGCATATTCCTCTATCAACCTTGAAATAAAAGCGAGGTCCCTATCTTCTGGGATCATACTTGGCCCTTCAATTTCACTTTCTAATTTTTCCATTAAAGGTGTCGAGTCCTGAAGGGACTTATTATCTGGAGTAACAACTAAAGGAACAATGGGTATTTTGGCATAAAGATTATATTCTTTTTGATTTTCAAAGCTTCTAACAATCCATTTATGATGGATTCCTTTGTAGCGGAAATAAGAACGGACTTTAACCGAATAAGGAGATAACTCAACTCCAAAGATCTTATATAAGTCGACCACAGAAAACTCCAATGAATAAATTTCCTTTATAACTCAAATTTTAACCTGACATAGTCTAAATTATAATGGACAATTTTATTTTTGGAGCAAAGAAATGGTTAAAAAGTTTTTTTTAATTCTCCTGTCTATTTTTATGATTTTTGCAGGAATCAATCATTTTAGAGATCCCAATTTTTACCTTAAAATGATGCCTCCCTATCTTCCTTTCCATACTGAACTTAACTACCTAAGTGGCCTGGTTGAGGTCTTGTGTGGAGTGCTTCTTTTGATACCCAAAACTAAAGTTTTGGGGGCCTGGCTTTGTATCGCTACTTTTATTGCTGTATATCCAGCAAATATATACATGGCCCAAAATCCAAACCTCTTTCCCGACTTACCTGAAAAGGTTCTCTACATAAGGCTTCCTATCCAGTTTCTTTTTATATACTGGGCCTATCTGTTTACAAAAAAGAAAAATGAATAAAGTTACTTCAAAATAGGTAATTTAAACTCAAACGAGGTTCCATTTCCAAGTTTAGAACTGATTTTGACATCACCATCTAATTCTAAAACATTTGTTTTAATAACATCCATTCCAACACCACGACCACTTACATGATCCGCTTCCATTTTTGTGGAGAAGCCTGGCTCAAAAATTATTTGAAGTAATTCCTGCTCTGTCATGTTTAGCAAATTTTCTCTTGAATATTTCTTAATGGATTTTGCTTTTTCCTGAATTAAAAAAGGATCAATTCCCCTACCATCATCAGAAATCGTGCATTTAAAGTAAAGCCGGCTGTGTTTTTCAAAAGAAACTTTAATCTCACCTTTTTCTTTCTTTTTAAGCATTTTTCTTTTTTCTTTGGATTCTATTCCGTGATCTACACAGTTTCTAATCAAGTGAATTAAGTTATCGAAAAAACCAGCGTACTGAGATTCATTTATTTTTAAATCAGTTTTCTCAATAATAAAATCTAGGTCCTTATCCTGCTCTTTCGCCAATTCACTAGCAATAGCCGGAAGCTTGCCAAACGATTCATGAACTGGTGTTAAGATAAACTGAGATTCAATATCATAATATATTTTTTTTATCTCATTCTGTGCCTTGTATACATCCTTCCCCGCTTCATTTTTATTTAACATCGAATTGGCAAATATAAAAATATTTCTATTTTCATCTTTAAAAACCTTAAAGGTATTATATATGTTTTCAATAAGAAAACTTTTTTCAGAATAAAGACTATTATACATTTCATCTTTTTCTAAAATTTCTTTTGTATTTTCAGACTCCATAACACGAAGCTTTCCTAAAATTTCTTCCAGGTGGTGGACGCTTTCTGAAATCTCTGAAAGATGAAACCTTGAGAATTGGGCTTTATAAGTATGAAAAATTCTGTAAAGTTGGTCTATTTCCATGACAAGAGGATTTTTTATAATATTTTGTACCACCGATTCAAAATGATTAAAAAGGTCTATAAAAGTCATAGGTGAATCAAAAACACTTAAAATCATAAAAGCATATTCTTTTTCTTTTTCAACTTTCTCATCCACTTGTTTTTTTTCTGTAACATCTGAAGCGATACAAACGACCTTTTGAAGAGTCAATTCATCTTCATCTTTATAAATAGGTTTAAAGTCCAAATTTATTGTTTTCCCCCAAATTTCCATCTTTTTTGGTCCCAATGAGACAATATCTTTAAAAGGAATTTTTCCCTTAAAAACATTACCAACCCACTTTTCTGTAAAGTCTACACTAATACCACCTAGGCTAAATAAGTCTTTTATATTTTTTCCCTCGACCTTTTTAACTCCAAAGATTTCAAGAGAAAATTTACTAGCACCACTATCAATAATTCCACTATCACCAAAAGTGAAAAATCCCTGCTCCAAATGATTTATCATTGTATTTATATTTTTGTTTCTTTCTTCAATTTTTTTCTCCAGTTTTCGAGCATAAGATTGAAGTTTCATATGAGATAACCCCAACTTTCCCTTCATTTCATTGAGAACGTTTTCGAAGTGCCAAAGTTCGTTTTTTTGCCTTTTAAAAAAACGTTCAGCTATTGAGGTCTTATTTAAACTATCAAGTTTGGTTGACAGCGCCTCTTCTCCAAACGACTGAAGAGGCCTGGTTAAAAACTTTTTCAAAGACAAATAAATAAGTCCTCCAAGAATAAGAGTCTTGATCAGGGCCATCAAAAAAGCTAGTAAAAAACTTAAATAAATTCTATTAAAAATTTTAACTTCATCTACAAAAGCATTCAGCTCTCCAATTTTTTCTTTTTTATTTTCTAAATTTAAGTTATAAATTGGGACACTTACTTTAAATAACTCTATACCTGATTCTTTGTTTAAACCTTTATCGAGAACCTCTTTCTTAATAGTATCAAAAACCTCTACTCTATCAATTAAAGGAAGTCTCAACATTCCCTCCATTAAGTTCTCCAACTGATCATTATCAAATTCGTAGAGGGCCTTTCCTAAACTAGAGGAAAAGGCATTTGATATATTTTCGATCTCAACTCTAACATCATTTTTAGTCGATTTATAAACAGTCATCATTTGAATCGCAGTTAGGATAACTGTAAAAACCATATAAGTTATCATCACAGCTTTAAGCAGATTGTAGGAAAGAGATTCCGTGAATTTAATTTTGAAATTACTCAAAAAGCTGACCTCTTTATAAAATACATCAGACTTCCATATTTAAAATCCCCATAGTTTTTATCGGACTTTTAACTTAAATCTTTTTAAAAAAAGTTCATTTTTAAGGTGTTTTTTAAGCTTTTTTAAAGCTAAATTTATACTTTTTTAAGTTGATTTCTTTTAAACCAAAAATAATTATAAAATTTATTTATTTAAAAATAAGTAAATAGCTTTTTTATAAAGGGATTTCATAAAAAAATCACAAAATAGTATCTTGGTAAAAAGATAAAATTAAAGTTTTTTAACCATATTGACTCTATTTTATTTAATGCCACTTTTATTATCAAAAATTTAATTTAAAAAAGGAAAAGAGCTTTTCAATTATGAGGTAGAATCAAACCGGTTATTTTTTTTAAACCCCATTTTTTTTATTTAAGGAAAAAAAAGCTCATGCAAAAACAGAAAAAGAGTAAACATAAATCAACTCAAGACGCTACTTCTCTTTTTTTTCAAAACCTTAATAGAAATGGAAAAGATCGAATTATTCTTAAAGACTTAATTAAATATATGAACGAGAATGGTCTTAGTCAAAATGATCCAAGACTCTCTAGCTTCTTTTCAAAAATTAATCAAATGACTGGTATTAATGAAATTACTTTCGAAGAATTCGATAAGCTTATAAATGAATCAAAAGAGTTATTTGAAAAAACTTTTCGAGAGCAACTAATTATTCCCGAGTTCAAAAAGTTTACACAACAAATTCAAAAAATTTACTCTCAGGTAAAACTCAATAAAGATGGAGTCGTGGCGGATTATATTCCACAACTAAAAAAGGTTTCATCTGAAAATTTCGCACTCTCAATATGCACACTTGATGGTCAAAGATTTTCGCTTGGAGATTTTGATAAATCTTTTAGCCTTCAATCTATTTCCAAGACGCTTAATTACTGTCTTGCACTTGAAGAAAATGGTGAAGCTTTTGTTCACAGGCATGTGGGTAGAGAACCTAGTGGCCATGGGTTTAATGAAATCACTCTGGATAAACTAAAACGTCCTCACAACCCCTTTGTTAATGCTGGGGCAATTATGACAAACTCAATGGTAAGGCCTGACCTTGAACCCGCTGAACGCTTTGATTTTGTTATGAAGATGTGGAAAAAAGCTTCAGGCATAGGGTCTCCTATATTTAACAACTCAGTTTACTTATCTGAACGAAATACAGCAGATCGAAATTTTGCCCTAGCTTACTTTATGAAAGAAAATAACTCGTTTCCCGAAAACACTGAAATTTTAGAAACATTAGAGTTTTACTTTAGGTGTTGTTCTGTAGAACAAACGACAGAGTCCATGGCCGCTTTTGCAGCGACACTGGCCAATGCAGGTTATTCCCCCCTCATGGAACAGCAAGTTTTCCAACCCAGTACAGTAAAAAACTGCCTATCCCTTATGGCCTCGTGTGGAATGTACGACTTTTCAGGTGAGTTTTTTTTCAGTATTGGTCTACCCGCCAAAAGTGGCGTCGGAGGAGGACTCCTCATTGTCATTCCCAATCTAATGGGAGTGTGTTTATGGTCTCCTCCTCTCGATTCATTGGGTAACCCAGTAAGAGGTATTGAGTTTTGTAAACACCTTGTTAATAAATTTAATTTTCACCATTTTGATAGTCTTACACAGAGGCATGCAGGAAAAGTTGACCCAAGGGTTAGTAGTGGTCATAAAACCAGGAGATCTGAATGAAAAACAAAAGTCCCTCTTTTTTGACCACATTTCTATTTTCTATTCTCCTTATTTCTCCTTTTATATACAGCGCGAATTTGAAAGCTTCGCAATTTATAAAAATGTGTGAAAATCCAAACTCTTCCAAAGAAATAAAGAAAACAATCGGTTATCTAAAGATAATGGTTCAAAAAACTTTTTCAGTTAAAAATACCACTGTTAAAAGTGAATACCANCTTACCTATGAATTTCCACGGTATGAATTCAGTAAAAAAGAACTCTATGACTACAGGAGTGTTGANTCTTTTTTGATTAAGGGNTTTAAAGACAAAAAAATTNCATGCTCAACAGTAAAATCGAGACTGGATAAATTAACATCCTTAGAGATGGCGACCGTTCCGCCAAATAAAATCGCTATGGATAGATTAGACAGAAAGACCTGGACTATAAAAGGAATTACAGATATCTCACCACTTGCTGAATTTACAAATCTTAAATTTCTTCACTTAGGCCAAAATAGCATCAGAAGTCTTGAACCTCTTAAAAATATGAAAAACCTTGTTGTTTTAAAAATAGGGAAAAATGATATTGAAGACTTATCCCCCTTAAAGAATTTAAATAACCTGCGCGTACTAGAAATTTTTGAAAATATGATTGAAGATATATCTCCACTTAAAAATCTAAGAAACCTTGAATATTTAAGCCTTTTTTCAAACTTCCTCGGGGAAAGAATCAAACACTCTAAAATGAGTAAAAAGAAAAAAAGAAAGCAGCAAACAACCAATCTGGAAACTCTTAGTTCCCTTTCTAATCTTAAATATTTAGGAGCCAGTGGAAATGGCTTTACATCAATTGATTCCCTCAAAGGTGGCAATAACCTGCGCTACCTCAACCTTTCCAATAACTTAATTCAAAATATCGATAGTTTAAAGGAAATGAAAAGACTTAAATACCTCGTCCTTAAGAAAAATAAAATCATGAACGTAGCTTCTCTAAGAAACCTTACCAACCTCGTTTCACTAAAACTATCAGGAGATAAAAACCTGATCAAGTGTTGGGCTCCACTAGCTCCCTTAGGGAAAATAACAAAGACTGCTTACTTCTCCATTAATCATAAGATTGGAGGTGAAGCTAACAAAAAAGTTGATGGGCTATCTAAAGGAGAAGAATATACTTGTATTAAATGTGGAAAAAAAGGTGCTATCAGATCGCCTTTAATAAGGAAGCACTGCCGAGGTCTGGGTAAATATAGTAAGTACTTTTGTGAAGAGAGACCTTTTGATTTTTGCATTCAAAGAAACTGTAATTCTTTTTGTAATAAGTTACCTAGAAATAAAAAAGGAAAATGCAGAAAAGATTGTCGCACTAACTCTAGAGGGTCCGTATTTAAAAAATGCAAAACAACCTATAAAGAAAGTTGCAAATAACCTTTCTTTTTTGTTTTTTCCTTTTTAGAGGCAATGTCTTTAAAAAGGAAAAAACATCTCAAATTGAATTGGTTTCCATTAATTTAAGCTGCTCGATCTCATTAGCGAAAAGTCCGGAAATTTGTAAATTGTCCCCGTCTTTTTCAGCTTTTTCAAGGGCATTTTCTATTACTTCTAGTTTTAAAGTCTTAGTTTCTAGAAAATACTTAATCATCTTTATGTCTTTATTTCCAACGGCGAACATAAGAGGAAGACCTTTTCCTTTATTTAAATCGGCTCCATTTTCAACAAGCATTTTTGCTATCTCAAACCTCTCCTTTGCACAAGCATAGCAAAGGGGAGATTCTTTTTCAGATCGACTCCTATGTATATTGATTCCTTTTTCGATAAGAAACTCCATCATCTCAACGAAGTTCATCTCAATAACCCAATAAATAAGTCCTTTGTTTTCTAGCCAATCAATATAATCAATGCTTTCAATAACGACCTTTACGATGTCAAATTTATTTCTCCTAATAGATACATCTAATGATCTTGATACAAATTTATCTGAAATTAAATTCCACTCAATAAAATACTTTATACATTCTCTAAAGCCTATTCTAGTTGAAAAACTAAATAGATCTGCTGCATGTGTTGTAAAATTATAGAGTTCATCTGGTTCCTGTCCGTAAAAAGCGCCTCTTTTGTAAAAGTGTGAAATACTATTCCCTAAACGATCACAAATAAGTGAAACCATATCAAATTCACTTTTTACCTTACTAAGGTAAAAGTCTTCTTTTCCCTTGTGGTAACTATTTAACTTTAGATATACCTCTTTCCAGGAATTCACATTGTACTTTTCTTTTAACTCAGGCAGTTTCCAAAAAAGCCTTAATTTTTTTTCACTTTTCTGATTCATTAATTCGTCAAATATGAGTTGCCCAACGAGCTTATGATAAAGATAAAGTGAAAGACATAAAATATGGGGGTTATGCTCAATATTGGTCAAAATCTTTTTTTGATTATTTTTTGCTACTTCAAAGCCATATACTTCTTTTTCAATCTTTGTTCCATCAGATTCAAATGTATAGCCTTTATTTTTTTTATTTGTTTTTACATCATCATTTGAACTCTTTTCAATAACCTGACTTAACTCTACATCATTCTGCATTTGAGATCTTTCTTTACTATCCTCTCCTATTAACCTTATATCTGAAATTACTTCTACACCCAAAGGATATGCATGTTTTATTTCGGAAAATGTTTTTTCATAATCAATAGAAAAGCTTAAAATATAGGTCACTTCAACTCTGCCCTGATCTGGAAAATAATGAAACCAGGAGGCGGAGGTACCTGAATAAATGAGCTTCCAGTCTTTGTCTGAATAAACCCAATCCATAGGGTTGACGTTTGAGGGGAAATTTACTGAAAAAGCAAATAGGTTATTTGAACATCCCATTTTCAGAATTAGCTTCTCCTCATTTTTTCCCTTATTTTTTTCAAAAATGAGTCTTAGTATATTTTTTGAAGCGAAGTTAATTTTTAAACCAAATTCTGGAATTTTTTCTTCTCCAAATTCTTTTATTTGATCAAAAAGATCGTCGAAACCTCTTCCTGAAAAACCTCTTAAAAAGGGGGTTTCTTTTTTTAATATGGGAGTTCGATTTGAAAAGAGAGATTGAATGCCAGAATAATGTGACTGAGCGCTCATTGTAATGAGCGCATCCATTAAAAGGCTCCCTTTATCACTTGGAATTTGGAATGTGGGAATTTTTGAAATTGGATAATTACCTTTTTTATTAAAATACAAAATTCTTATTTTTCCTGAGTTAACTTTTTCCAAAAAATCTTTCGGCAAATCATCAGGTAAAAAGATGAGCCAATTGTGAGGAATGACAAAACTATTTATTTTTTGATCATCTTTTTTTAAAGCCTCCTGAATCCAATTACCCTTTTCAACAACCCACTCATTTACAACAGCTTCTGATTTAACATCCATTTGGGAAACAAGTTCTCTGATATTAAAACCGTGGCCCATAATTGAGTTTTTTGCGATCCAAATATTATTTACTTTGTTCATAACAACTTTGTTAGCTGGAACAAAATCAAATGAATCCAGGTTAAAAACCTTCCTGGGAATTGTTAAGATATCAAAAACATCTACTTGTTCATCTTTTTTTAAGCTTATGACTTCACTTTTCTTTCCTTCCATCTCAACTACATAGCCACCTAATGGCAAAGCATTTGAAACACTCGGAAGAGATTTTACATAGTCAAAAGCAAGCGAGCACAAGCACAACATTTCCACTTCTTTCTTTTCTCTAAAAAAATTAAACCAACATGCTGAGACTTGATGTGATAAGACATCCCATTCCGGACAATTTTCCATAAACACCAACGGATTCACAGAGGTTGTCCGCCACCTTACACCTAACACCAAGAGATTAGAGGAAAAACCTATTTTCAATGAAAAGTTTTTTTTCTTAAAAAGTGCCTGTTTATTTATTTCTTCTGAAAAATAGCTAAAAAGTGATTTAATTCTATTTCTATGTTGAGAAAGCTCGGGGTTTATCTTTTTTAAACCAAAAAAGATGACACTAAAATAATCTAAAAGGTTACTTGGATCAGGTATTTCTTTAACATGAAGAAGCTCTGTTCCTTTTTCTAAAAGGGATAAAGGTCCTATCGATGAACAATTAGAAATATATTCTAACATTGACTCTAAAACAAAAGTTCCCCGATCTGTAGGAATCCCAAGAGCTGGTATTTTTGGTTTTTTTATTTGAGACTTGTTATTGAAATAAACAATATGTGCTCGACCAGTCCTTACAGAATTGGTTATAAAATCACTCATAAGAAAATTTTTACTAACAAGAACTTCGTAGGGAACAATATAAGTGTGAATTTCACCAATTCTTGGCTGATTTAAATCACCTTTTAACTCATTGCCGTAGCACTCCCAATCCACAACTTGGTTATCTTTGTTACAGCATAAAAAAGACTTTATGTTTGTGTATTCGATCTCGTGACCAAGAATAGACTTTTTATCAAAAAATATGATGTGGTTTTTCATTACACAGTTTTTAGAATACTAACTTTTTTAAACTAAGATTGTACCCTAAATAATGGCCCAAGGTGTATTTTTAAAATTTTTACCGACTCAGTTAAGGAGGGTACCTGAGAATAAGGAACTACTATTAAAAAATTTCGCACACTTCTTCCAAAGCCAGAGGTAAACTTTTCCTCAATGCAAGTAAGTCATCAACTTTTAACTTAACGATCTTTATCTTCTTTTTGCTTTCATCTTTAAATTCTGGAAAACCCCAATTAATAATGGCCCTTACTTCTATTTGGCCATCTAGGTCTTCTGAAAGCATGGATAAGTCAACAAAGAGTTCGTAAAGGACGCATGGATTTTCTTTTTTCGGTACCGTCTTGGCCAAAAGTAAAATTCCTTCTCTGGCCTCTTTATCACTGCATTTCAAGGCATCGGCCATTCTATAATCTAAAGAGCGCGAAAAAAGGAGGTCAACTTTATCATCCTGGTATTTTTGTACTTCTATTTCATTAGAATCACGCGTCTGTAAGTAGCGGTAAGAAAAACTATCAAGGACTTGAACAATAAAAGAATCCAATCCCTCTCTGTCACTTAGTTGGGCCACTGCCTTTTGGTTGGCCTCACACTGTAAGGCTTCTTTATCTTCTTTAGACATAAGTAAAACCTTCTTTGGAATGTGATTTTTTCTCCTCTTCCTTTTTTGTTGCCAATAATTCAAACGAAAACTTTTTCCCTAGCTCAACACCCGGCTGATCAAAGGGGTTGACCTCTAAAAACTGCCCCATAAAAACAGTAAGAGATTGAAAAAAGAGAATGACCATTCCCAAAGTTTCTTCGTTTAATGAAGGTATTGTAAAATGAATGTAAGGACGCCCCTCTTCCTCAAGCGCTCTAAGAGTTCCACGAAACTCTGCTCTCATCAAATCTGACAAGGAATGAGGGTTTAATTTAGTAAAAGGCTCCTCTTCAAAGGGGCTTTTGAGCTCAAAGTCATGCTTAAAGGATTTGATTTGTAAAAATAAAATGCACTTATCCCTAGGGCCCTCCATAAATAGCTGTAGTTGAGAGTGTTGGTCAGTGACTCCATAAGCGCTAATAGGAGTCAAGCCCTCGTACACATTCTCTTTTGAAAAACTATTCTTCTTCCCCAAGCTTTCCGCCCAAAGTTGAACAAACCAGGAAGACAGCAATTTCAATTTAGAGGAATAAGGCATAAAAACCGTTTGATTAATCCTCTTAGAATCTTTCAAGCTTTTCAAATACAGAGCGCATTTTAAGAGACTGTTATCTTTTAATTCTTCATCCAAAAGGCTTTTCTTTAACTTCTCTGCCCCAAGACAGTATAAATCAATATCGATACCAGCAAATAAAGCTGGCAAATAAGAAACAGGAGTAAAAGCGCTGAAACGTCCTCCGATATTTGAAGGTATTGAAAGGGAGTCCAACTTGTAACGGTTGACTAAATCCCTAAGGGCGCCGGAATTGGGATCTGTCGCACAAACAATGGAATCTTTCCATTCCTCTTTATCAATCCCTTCCTGGCGCAACTGATTTAAAACCAGAGAAAAGATTGCCAACGTTTCTGCTGTTCCACCAGACTTTGAAACAAAATAAAATAAAGTTTCTTTCAATTTTATAGAACTTAGGAGGTCGTAGGTTTCCTCAGGGTCTATATTATCCAGAAAAAAAATATTCTTCTTTTTATCTTTTTTACCAAGGGCTTCAACTAATGTGGAGGAACCTAAAGAGCTGCCACCGATACCAACATGAACAAAATATTTCTTGTGCCTAAACTTCTCAAAGACCCTTTTTGAATCTCCCCTCAGTTCTTTGTTGCTGTTTGCGTAGAAAAAACCAGCTTCGTCAGAGGCAATTGTTTCTTTAAACAGCCCCCAAGTCTCTTTTAAATTTTGAGATTCCCCTTCATCAAAGGACTCCCTAGGCTTAAAAGTGGATGGAAAATCTACGCCAAAAGTCATAACACGCCTCGAAACATAATGAGTTCTAAAAACTGCATTATAAACTCAAACAAGTTTAATCCTCCATTGAAAAGTAAAAAAATTTAAACACCATAACTCTGGAGATCCTAAAAACACAATGACAGCTCAGTCCCTTTATGTCATTCTGTATCGAATGATAAGTGCATTCCTTCCCCTGCATACCTATTAAGATCCTTAAATGAGGAATAAAGTATTAGAATGGAAGACAATCTTAATAAAATTGGTATAACATACAAAAGGCCTTGGGGTTATTATAAAACGCTTACGA
>PAZA01000007.1 GCA_002715375.1 Halobacteriovoraceae bacterium | reverse complement strand
AATAATAAGAGGAAAACCAACTTCATCATGTGCCAACTTAAGACATTCTTCTTGGCTATAGGCTGAGTACCTTTCCCCAGTGTGATAGCCAAGTGTTGCAAGTTCTTTTGCAAACAACTCTCTATCTTCAGTTTTTCTAATAGTGTCAGTATTGGCGCCAAGAAGAGCAATATTATTTTCTTTAAAGTAACCTTCTTCTTCAAGGTCTATACATAAATTAAGAGCTGTTTGACCACCTAAAGTAGAAAGAACAGCTTGAACACCTTCTTTTTCCACAATTTTTTTGAGAGTCTCCTTTGTAATAGGCTCGAGGTAAGTTTTTGAAGCCATTTCTGAGTCTGTCATGATTGTGGCCGGGTTGGAGTTTAAGAGGACAACCTCTATACCGAGGGCCATAAGAACTTTACAGGCTTGAGTTCCTGAGTAATCAAACTCGGAGGCTTGGCCAATTTTTATAGGTCCAGAGCCAATTATAAGGACTTTCGAATAAGGTACGTCTTTTTTATATCCTGCGCTTAAGTTAACAACTTTTTCTAATTTAGATGTATCCACGGGGTTGCTTTTATTGGTTAGGTAGCTCTTTATTTCCTTAAAAAAGCCATCTCCATCGTGTGTTCCTGGGTAAGCTTCAGGGTGGAACTGGACGGTTTTAAGGAAGTGATCTGATGATGAAATGCCTTCGACCGAGTTATCAAAAAGAGATGTATATGAAATAAAGAGTTCTCTTCCTAAGATATTATTCTTTGAAGGAAATTTCTTTGTAAGCTCGGCTTTTGAAGCTGCGTAACCATGGTTTTGACTAGTTATTACAACCTTCCCCGTTTCATGTTCAATACATGGATGGTTAACGCCTCTCTGGCCGAAAGGAAGTTTTATAATGGAAGCTTCAAGAGCGAGAGTGATTAATTGGTGACCAAGACAAATTCCTCTTATCGGAACTTGAGAACCAAGTAGTTTTTTTACCTCTTCAATTTGTGCGGTGTAGGCCCTTGGGTCTCCAGGTCCATTCGAAAGGAAAATCATCCTTGGTTTAAAATCTAAAACTTCCGAAGCTTTAGCTTTGTGTCCTAATATAACGAGGGGAAACCCTAGGTCCTTTAAATTATTTATAATAGCTTGCTTACAGCCATAATCAATAAGGACAATGGGGTTGTTTCCTGGGTTAATAACAGTTGAAGATGATTTAGAGCTGACTAAGTCTAAGTTGTTACATATAAGCTCTTCTTTTTCAAATTCACTGGGGCTTGGAGTGAGTGAACTCGTGGTGATAACAGATTTGTGGTTGCCTTTCTTTTTAGTTATAAATTTTACGAGCGCGCGAGTATCGTCACATGTGAAAAGAGGGGTTTCACATTCCATTAGAAACTTATTTGGTGAAAAGCTTTTTGCAATGATGGAGGTTCCATGGCAATTCTGGGACTGGTTAACTCTTTCGTTGGAGGGGTAATTTCCAATATGAGGAGAGCTAAAGATGATATGTTGTCCTAAAAATGATGGGTCCGTCATAGTTTCTTGATAGCCAGTCATTCCTGTTGTGAAAGCTGCTTCGCCCCATATGCCTTTTTCCAAGCGAGGGTCACTGGTTTCTAAATTAAGCGTTCCTGAAAAAGAAGTTCCATCTTCAAAGTGCAAAAAACCAGGAGTCTTCTCTAAAGACTCTAAAAATAATTGTTCGTTTGTTGTCATGATCTTACCTTTTTAGGATTGTCCGAACTCTTGTAGCATGAGTTGGATTATAGACATTCTAATATATATTGAGTTTTCAATTTGGTTATATGCTTGAAATAAAGGCGAATCCAAAAGGTCTTGGTCAATTTCTACGCCAATATTAAAAGGCCCCGCGTGAAAGACAAGAGGCTTTTTATTCATTTCTTTAAGTTTTTTTAGACTCACCTTAAAGTGCTTAATGAAATAGTCCTCATTTTGAACTGCGTTTTGATGCCTCTCTTTCTGAATCCTTAAAGGATAAAGAACATCTGCTCTTAGAATGGCTTCTTCTAGTGTAGAGACACTTTCAATGGAAGGCCCTAAGTCTCCTTTTGGAAGCCAGTCGCTTGGACCACAAATTAAAATCTTTCCCCCCAGTTTGGGGATGAGTTTCATGAGAGAATGAGCAACTCTGGAGTGAAGCACATCACCAATAAGGGCAATTGTGGTTTCAGAAAGGTCTAAACCATTTTCTATAATTGAAAAAGCGTCTAAAAGGGCTTGAGTTGGATGTTCATTTTTTCCATCACCGCCATTAATATAGGCTACATTGGGTAATTTGACCTTGCTGCTGATTTTTTCTAATGGTGACCGGCAAATAAGTAGGTTAACACCTTGATATTTAAGGGTTATAAAGGTCTGCTCCAGGTCTTCACCCTTTTTAAGGCTAGAAAACTGTGGTGCTAGGTCAACATAATCTGTTTTCAACCTTTTTGCTGCAATGGCAAAAGAGTTTTTTGTTCGGGTCGATGGTTCTTGGAAAAAGGTCGCAATAAGTGGGGTTTTGGACTTAAAGTGGGGTTTATCTGTTAATTCATTCCCTTTAGAAGAAAAAGGGGTCCCTTCTGGTTCAGAACCATCTTTAAAGGATTTGGCAAGCTTAAAAACATCTTGGACCTGACCTGTACTAAGGTCTTTTATGGACTCCAAAATGAGTGGAAAGGGCTTCATTACCTTGTCCTTTGGGCCTTTATTGATGCCCAATCTCTGGAAATTTAATTCCGCGTAGTCTAAAACAGGGTTGAGGCATTGAAAACATCTTTTTTCAAATGAGGTTCAAAAAGTGAAAAGGCCTTTAAATTTTTCAGGGGTAGGCAAGGCAACTTTGAGTCAAAAGGAGGCAGCGATCAATGAATTTAAAGGAAATTTATTTGAATTTCTAGTCGGCTCCTGGTTATCCAGGAAATATAACAGGGAAACTCAGTTTTTGAAGGGGTTTGGAGGATCTTTGAGGTCTCAGCTTATGACTTATGAAAAGTACCTTAGAGAATATGACCCAGAGCTTGTAAAGCGGTTGCCAATTCTTGCCAGGGAAACTGCTGATAAGTCCTCTTCTGTACTTCCAAAAGATATTTTTCAAATATTTGTGGTTGGTAAGTGTCCAGAATTCAAGAAGAGGGTTCAGTTAAAGGAAGCAGATCTATTGGCCCTTACTGAAGATGGGAAAGAGTATTTATTGAGCCTGAAGCTTTGTAAAACAAGAGCTTTTGTGAATACCAAAAGTGGCGGAGTTAGAAGTTTTATTGGAAAATACTTTTACGAGTTTCGTGAGGCTCCAATTTTACAACAAAAGATATCTGACTTCATTGAACAAAGCTTTTTACAGATGAGCTATCAGCTCTACGAAAAAGCAGGGCTGACTTTTGAAGGTAAATTTGGCGATGAGTGGGAGGAAGTTGGTAAAAGTTCTCTTCCTGGTCAATTGTCAAAAGATGATCTTGTTTTAGTTCAAGATCATTATCATAGGGTAATCCAAGAGTTTTATAATGCGTTTATAGATTTTTCTAAAAAAGATGAAGAGAAATTTAAAAAAGCCCTTTTTCCTCTTTTGGGAATGGGTCTTAAAAATATTATTCAAGTAACTTGCTATCATGGAGAAAAGAGTCAAAAGGGCGAAAAAGAAAGGTACCAATTGAAGGAAGTAGATATAGTTACAAGCCAAAAAATCTCTAATGAACTAGAGAGTATTAAAATTGAAAAGCTTAAGAAGGGTTTAAGCTCTTTTGAAATAAGGTTAAAAACTTTTATTCTTCAAATAAGGGTAAAGCCTATGAATATATTTACTGTTCCAGCTATGAAGGTTAATTGTTCTATAAAGAAAATGAGTTGAACGTTTATCTGTTTTGTAAGGAGTTTGAGTTTGGAAACTAACAATATAGAAGTCTTAAGTTTCAAGTCAAACCAAGAGTTATTCAATTTTCTTGATGCTCGTGATTCAGAGGAAAAATATTTATTTTTCTATGACCCTTTAGAGGAGGCTAGACCATTTTATCTTGCTCATATCGAAAATGATTTTCGTGACTCAGACTTCTCTTTTTTAAGAGGTGTTTCGGAAGCTTTTTCCTTTGACTTAGACTTATTTTTTTATGTTTCTAAATCATCCCCTGTTGAAATGTTAGGCTTTTCTCTTGATCGGAAGAGTGAAAATAGTCACTATTTTTTAGGGTTAAATAACGAGTTTTCAAGCGATAGAAAAGTAGGCTTAAAAAGGTTTTATCAAAAAAAATTGGCCAATGAAGACTGTTACAGAGAAATTGGTATTGCCTTTATGAAAGTTAAAACTTTAAGACTAGCGATTTCTTTAGCCAGTAAATCAATGAATAAATTTTTCTTTACAGACGAGTTTTTTAGTCATTGCTCTTTTGTGGAGGGTATTCCGCTACCAAAAAAAACAAATGACGAGAGACTAAAAAGGAGACCTGCTTTATTTTTGGATAGGGATGGAATTATAAATAAAGATTTTGGTTATGTTGGTTCGAAGGATAGGGTGGAATTTATTCAAGGGGTTTTTCCTCTTATTCAACTTTTTAAAGAAAGAGGATGGTGGATTTTTGTTATTACTAATCAATCAGGAGTAGCAAAAGGTTTTTTCTCCGAGGAAGATGTTATCTCTCTTCATGAATGGATGGCCTTAGAGATGAAAAAGAAAAATGCAGAGGTTGACGGATGGTTTTATTGTCCCTTTCATCCTAAAGGAGAGGACCCTCTTTTAAAAAGGAAGTCCTTATTTAGGAAGCCTAACCCAGGCATGTTGTTAAGTGCTGCTGAAAAATTTAATATACATTTGGGAGAAAGCCTTATGATTGGGGATAAGTTATCTGATATTATTTCTTTGAGAGGCCTTCGTGCGAATCTTATTAAGGGCCGTTATTCTTTAGATGGAGCAACTGTGCCATGCTTTCAATCTCATGAGGATTTAGTGGATTATTATTTAAACCTTGAGAGTTAAGGAAGAAAATTACTCCCTGTTAAAAATAAACAGAAAGTATTTTTACCCGAGGCTAAAGAGAAAAAACTTTTCTTTTAATATACTTTTCATTACATTCTTTAAACTTCATAACATAGATGTCTTTTGGAGCAACTTTTTATGATTGTTGATTTATTTGAGTATTTTCTCAAGAAGGATGAAGTAAGAGGTGTTGAGCATTTCTTAAATCATGGCCGAGACCCAGATGAAGTCCTATCATGCGGACTGCATCCTGTTCAAAAAGCGATGCTTCATGATGCCACGGATTCATTAATTTCTCTTTTAGAGTGCGGGGCTGATCCTTGTTTAAATCATGACCTTGATAGCGTGCTTGAAAAAGAGTAGTTTTTTAATGGTTGTTGCGGTGTATCAGTATTCAATTTTAAAACCATCTAGATAATTATTGTTTTCTGCATCTTTATAAATATCTATATTTGTGACTTTTGAAATAATGCTTCCTTTATAGCAGGACTTGACCAGGTCTTCTAAAGAGCTTTCTTCTCCAGTTGCTAAAACCTCGACCGTTCCATCTGATAAGTTTTTTGCATAACCAAAGATAGGGTTGGAGTAAGATCTTACAAAATTAACGACGCTTTGCCTGTATCCTACAGCTTGAACCCTTCCATGCACAATAAGCTTCCAAGTTTTCAATTTTAAAACTCCTAATTTTAAATTGAGTGGTATTCTTTAAATGATCTATTCGATATTCTACATTGTGAAGAGTTTCTTGCACTTAGGTTTTGGCTGTTTTACATTCTTAGGCTTTTTAAGATCTCTAATCTGCTTTAATAAGGACTAGAAATTGTGATTTTAAAAATAATAAAGCGATTATCCATATTTTTTATTCTTCTTTTCGTTAAGCTTATTAGTCAGATATTTTATAAATTTGACGGACGCTATATTGGTGATCAAGATCCAGACTGGACTGAGCTGAAGCTTATTATGCTTATTAATCATACAAGTCTTTATGAGCCACTTTTTTTAGGAGTTGCGCCAGTTAATTTATTGTGGCTTGGTTCCTCGAGGTTTCTTGCACCAGGGGCTGATAAAACACTTGAGCGACCTATCGTTGGATGGTTTTACAAAAATTTAGTTCCAAGGATGGTTTCGATTTCAAGAAAGAGGGACCACACATGGGATCACTTTTTATCTCAAATGAAGGGCGATGATATTATTCTTATAGCTCCAGAAGGTCGTATGATGAGAAAAACTGGCTTAGACTTTTTTGGAAATGAAATGTCTATGAGGGCGGGGGTTTCGGATATAATAAGAAGGCTTGAGGAAGGAAAAATTGGTTTTATTTACAGTGGAGGTCTTCATCACGTTCAAACTCCTGGGCAACTCTTTCCAAAAATTTTTAAAACACTTTTTTTGAATATTGAAGTTTGTGATATTAAGGCTTACAAAGAAAGCTTAAGCTACCTTTTGGATGAAGGGCACCCTTTTAAAAAGGCAGTTGTTTTGGATCTAGAAAGAAGAAAAGAAAAGAACTGTCCGAAAGTTGAGTAAAGCTTTTGGTAGCTGCTTACTCTGATGGAGCCAGTTGAAGGCTCAAAGTAAAAATCGTTTCATTCTGTGTTGAAGTTACCGTTATATCGCCATTATTGTGCTGTGCAAACATTTTTACAATTGGAAGGCCAAAGCCTGTACCTTCTTCTCCCGCAAGTCCTTTGATGGTTGTGGCCTTGTGAAAGTCGAAGAGGTCTTTTAAAATTTCGGAAGGGATTTCGGCATTTAAGTTTTTTACCGCAACAAAAGCTTTGTCATCTAAAGAAAAACATTCAATCGTAATGATTGAACCAAAGTGAGAAAACTTTATAGCATTTGATATAAGGTTTGATAGAACGCTATTGGAGAGACTAATTCTTTCCGCCATAACAAAAAAAGGCTTTTTAGAGTACGAGGTTTTAAGTTCTAGTTTTTTATTTCTTAATTGATGATGGAAGTTCTCTTTAATGCTTTCAATGATTGGAAATAAATCCATTTTTGTAAGAGTAAGTTGTTTTTTTCCTGACTCTAGGGATTTTATGTCTTTGACAAAGTTTATAATTTCTAAAATTTTGTCACAGCTTTCCTGGGCTAGTTTTAGTTTAGATCCCTGAATTGGCTCTTTGAGTGAGTATTGTCTAGTAATACGGTCAATTGAAAAAATGATTCCACTTAACGGGTTTCCTATATCGTGAATAAGAACCCTAATGAGGTTTTCATTTTGAAGAAGAGCTGTTTTAAGTTCCTTAGTTTTTAAATCGACTAGTCTTTCAAGGTTAAAGTTAAGTGAGTGAACTTCAGCGGTTGATTTATATAGTTCTGTTAGGAAAGTATTCATTTTTTTTACAACAATATCAATTTCATCTTCTTGGTTTTTTTTGGAAAGATGAATGAGTTTAAATTGATTGTCTTTTTGAAAACTATTTAAATCGGCAGTTTTAAATGTAGCTAAACTTTCGGATATATCGTGGAGGTGGTCAGTTATACTCACTTTGATCAGTAGGATAATAAATATAGAGACGATAAATGTTTTAATACCTTGTGAAAAAATGATTATGAGGACTCTGTTTCTAATTTTATCTAAAACTGGTTTTCTTGAGGATTGGATATAGATTGAACCAACCTTTTGTTTTTTGCTGTATTCAGAGCTGAAAATAAGTGGGAAGTCAAATATTAGAATGTTTGACTGTCTAGATCCTGCTGAGAACTGAAAATCACCACTGGTGTCGGTTATTTCTATGAAAGTGATTGAAGGGAAATTTGCTAGTCCACGAATGATTTGTTTAATTTGATTAGTATTAAAATTCCAGAGACTATGCGCCAAAGCACTTTGATAGGCACTTTTAATTTGATTAACTTCTCTCTCAATTGAAGCAATTTCATGTGTATAGTCATCGTAAATTTGATAAATGCTTATAAAGAGAGTTATAAGCCCGCTAAAAACCAGAATTCTTAGGATAAGAATTCTTCCAATAGTTGATTTAAAGAGTTTTTTTGGTGATTCAATCATTCAGTTCTCTCTGAAAACTGGTCGGATTTTTTGTGGTTTAACTGAATTTAAAAAGTATAAAATGAGGTATATTATTTAACTTGACTAAATCACCCTTGAAATTTTGTAACCCTAGGTTTTTCTTGATTTTTTTTGGTCCTGAAGAGAGCATATTAGGAGGGAAAGGATTAAAGTTTCATGACCTTATTTTCTATTCAAAGTTTTTTTAAAGAATGCGAATTATCTAGTCAAAAAGCTTATGAGGCTTTCAAAGAGATATTATTTCAATCTTCTGAAATGAAGGATATAAAGCACACTTACGAGTGTCTTAATCTTCTTTTTGATGCACATGAAAAAGCGGAAGATAAAAGTGCTTTTTTAGAAAAGTATCATTTTAACTTTAAAACGATTCTTCTTGGTGGTCACAAAGATAAACTTAGATTGATTCAATTTCCCAGCATATTCTCACCTGAAGAGTGGTCATTTACATTTTATGAAGGCTTATCAAGGCTGCCGAATTCTACTTTTGCTGGGAAGAAAGTATCTGAATTGGGTTGTGGAAACGGGTGGATATGTCTATCTTTGGCTTTAAATACAGATTTGGACTTTATTTATGGTCTGGATATAAATCCAAGGGCCATAATCTGCGCCAGATTAAACCTAGCTTTTAATTCCTTTGAACCAGATGGTAAGACAACTAAAACTTATTCAGGTAAAAATTTATGGGAGAGCGTGCTTTTTGAAGAAAGCGACCTTCTTTCCTTTATAAGAAAAAAAGAAATATTTCTTGATAAAGTGATTGGTTGTATTCCACAAGTTTTAAGCCCTGATCCTGAAAAATTAATTCAGAATATATCGGAACATTCAAGTGATGAACAATTATATGACTTAAGCAATTATTGCAGTATCAAAGGTCATCTTGAAGATGAGTTTGGCCTAGGTTTAATTGCATCTGCACTGGAAGAATCACTTCAAGTTCTTAAGGCAGGAGGGTCTGTCATAATGAATTTGGGAGGTCGGCCTGGAACAACGATTCTTGAAGAACTTTTTAAGAGAAGAGGTTTTACCGTTAATAAATTATGGTCTACAAAGGTTCTTCAAGCTGAAGATACGGATATAAAAGCTCTTGTTGAAATTGAAAAGAGGACGGGTCATAAATTTGAGTTTTTTATGGGGCTTGATGCAAGAGAGCCTATAAATGCTCAAACTGCAGAAATTTTTTCTAAAAATGGTGGCGGTATAGCACATTCTTTAAGTGTTTATGAAGCTCATCTTCCTAAAAGAAAAGAAGTTCAGAATATTTTAAATTTTTTAGAAAAGGGTTCTTTTTCAGAAGCTAAGCAACTTATGGATCTCTACTCTAAAGAAAAAGACATTTTTGAAGAGAGGATAAACTTTCTATCCGAGCTTTCTGAGTTTTTGAAGTCACCATCTCTACTTCCCTATGAGAAAACACAAGGCCGCTCAGAATTGAGAATAAAGTTGTCTAGTTTTTTGACATCTTATTACCACCTGCCTGTAAATGAAAATCAGATTCTTATCTCTCCATCGAGACATGAATGTATAAATAATATGCTTCTTCTTTACAAGCCTAAGTTAGTTCTTATAGATGAAATTCTTTTTGATCAAGATCCACAATTAAAAAGAATGAGTGAGTTTTACCCATGGGAAGTAGAGTCATTTGCTTGTCCGAGAAGGATAAAATTAATTGAAAGTTTAGTTGAAAAATTAAAACCAGATTTACTTGTATGTTTCTTTAATACTTTTGAAAACGAGCTAGAGGAAAATGTTGAAAGAATTTTTCAGGTAACAAAAGAAAACTCGACACGCCTTATTCTAGATATGTCAGATTATTTTGATATTTCGAGTCAGCCACAAAAAAATGCAATTCTTACATATTTAAGAGAAAAACCTTTGCCACATCATGTGATAATAAATTGTGACCTCCTAAAAAATAGGGTCTATGCGAACTTAAGGCTTTGCTTTTCTTTGATAGGAAATGCCCCTTTAGCGCAGCAATTAAATTCAGCTGCGGAGCTATCTTATAGTAGAACACCATTTTTAACGCAATTCTATTATGAAGTTCTTCTCGATGAACTTTTGAGTTTTAGACTCCTAGAAGAAGGCCAAAAAAAAGAGGTTTCACTTAGGTGTGACACTTTAGAGAGTATGGAAAAAGGTTTTAAGCCTTTAGCTGTGGATGCTGTTGAAATGATGGAGCATCCTTCTATGGCCAGAGAAAGGCTACCAAGGGATGATAAAACAATAAGGCTTGATTATGGAGAAAATAGTTTTCCTATTCCAAATGATTTGAGAAGTGATTTGTTTGAAGGTTTTTTAAGGAGTCCTCTTTCCCTAAGTAAACAAGATTATGACCCAGAAGAAGACCTAAAAATAATGTTTGAAAAATCTTTCGGCTTTTCTAGGGGTAAGTTGCATAAAAAGCCTTTAATTTATGGGAATGGTATTGCTCCCCTTTTTCACTCTTTAAGCAAGATTTGTGCAATAGAGAATTATCCTATTATTTTTCCTCGAGGATCTTATGGAGAGTTTGTGGCTTGTGCGGGCTTTGTGGGAGCAGAAGCCGTTACTTTTCCAACGGAAGAGCAAGATTCATTTAAATTTACTCCATCAACTCTTCATAAGGCCTTAGAAAATAAAAAAGGAGCTTATGTTTTTTTAAATTTTCCTGTTGTAAATCCAACGGGGGCCCTTTATAAGGAAGCAGAAATTATTGAACTCATTGAGGTAATTAAGTCTCACCAAGCCAGGCTTATTTTGGACCACGTTTTTAATGGCCTTGAGTTTGATTCAACAAACAGAATGACAAAAATAGGAAAAGTCCTTAGTGATGATTTTGAATGGGTCATGTTAGGAGGGGTTTCAAAGCTTTTTGCGGCAGGTGGTCTGCGTTTTGGTTATGCTCTTTGTTCTCATTCAGAAATGGCCCAACGTTTAAGTGAAATGAATTCATTTGAGCCTCATTTTGCTACGCTCTATGCGGTGAGAAAAATAATAAAAAAGTTTAATGGCTCACATCCATCTCTTGTGACTTTTTTAGCCGAGCAAAGGTCTCTTCTTCGAAAGCGAGCTTCACTATTAACTAAAAAACTTAATGAGGCCAATTGGGAAGTTCTTCCTGCTGAAGGAGGACTTTTTTTAGTGGCAGCTCCAAGAAGTTATTTTGGAAAAAAAATAACCGTTAATTCTAGTCATCTTTTGGAAGAAAAAAATTATATTTTAAATTCACAGAATTTTTACGAGGCATTCTTTTTCTCTACGGGTATCCTTATAAATGGTAGCGAGTGGACGGGTATACCTGACTATTGCCGTTTTGTTTTATCAGTTTCCGAAAATGAGTTTCAGGAGGGTGTTAAAGCTGTGGAGAGGTTTTCAAAAAAGATTGATGGAGAGGGAAAAGCATGAACCATACAATCTATGTAAGTAAAAGGTCTGTTTTAGGGCAGGGGATTAGTTTTCAAGACCTTAATTTACTTTTAGAAACGATTGAAGATGTAAAAATAGTAGAGTGGACTGCTCATCAGGGTAACTGGTTAAAAGAGATTTCAAGTCTTGTAAGTAGTGGTGTCTCGACTGTTATAATCCCATCGGTTTGGGCCTTAACTGCTCCGGATAACTTACCTGAAGATTTTCTTGGTGCTTTGAACTCTGGAAGGGTTAGAATCGTTTATTTTAATAAAAAACTAGATGCTCCAAATTACACTTTTCCAAGTTTGAGTATACCCAGTGATAGAGGAAGTCTAATTCTTGAAGCTATGGTTAATTTAATGGGGGATAGTGTTGACAGGGGGTTACACTCTTTTTTTCCAGAGCAAACAGAGGTTTTGGCACACAATAATATAACGGGCTTGGAGACACTTTCATTTGATTTAGAGCAACTTTTTAAAGAGTTTCTTAAGAAAGTGAAAAAGCTAATGCTTCATAAAGTTAAGGTAAGTATTGCTTTAAAGTCTCTTGTCAGGTGGATTTACGATCACGAGGCAAAGAGACCCGATAAAATCGAAATTAGTCTTGGCTTTGCAAATAACCTATTTGGTTTTTCATGCCGTTGGAGAACGAGTTTATCTAACGTTAAGGCTTTGGTGAAGGAAAACAATTCCTTGACAGGAATAGCTTCATCAACCAGCTCTTTATGGTTTAACTTTTTTCCTGAAAATAATACGATTGAAGCTTTTGGGCTAATCTCTTTTGCAATGGATGCCCAGAACTCTTTTCCACAAATTACAAATGCATATTCTTTAGGGTTAAAGATATTTCCTACAGGTGGGGGGGAGGACTCTTTAATTGATACGTTTGGAATTGCTGATTCCCAAAACTTAATTTTAAAGAAATATGTGGGTGCAAAAAAAGAAGATGAAGAACAGGCTCAAGTAATACCAACGCCAGAAAAAATAGAGATCGGAACTGGGCATGGGATTTATGTGGTTAAAACTGCAATTTCAGGGCATGGGGTAACTTTAAAGGATTTAAGCTCAATTATCGAAGCCAGTGGCGGCGTTAAAATCCAAAACTGGGATGCAACTGAAGAAAATTGGATGAGTAAAGCTGTTTCTCTAGTTGGAGATCAAGTTGTCACTCTTTTTGTTCCTTCATTTTGGCTGCATGAAGGAAAGGATGAACCAGATTTATTTGTTGAGTACGTTAGAGATGGAAAATTAAGAGTTTCTTGTCTCCAAAAAAAGGGTGAATTGCCTTATTTTAAGTTACCAATTCTTTCGATACCTAGTGATCGGGGAAGCTTAATTTTAGAAGGAATGGTTCCTTTAGTTGGTCAAGCCCACTACTCAGGAATTCATGCCTTATTTCCAGTTAATACGAATATCTATTCAATGGCCAAAACAACTGAGCTAGAAAGAGCTTCGAAGTCTTTGGATACCTTGTATGATAGCTTGATGAAGAAGGCTAGGAAGTTAATGCTCCACAAGACTAAAGTTGCTGTTGGTGCAAAAACAATCCTTCATGCATTAACAATGATTGAAGAAAACCCACCAAAAGAAGTCGAGTTGAAAATGGGTTATGCCAATAACCTGTTTGCTCTGTCTATAAGATGGAAGACTGGTAAAAGTTCTGTCCTTGACTGGTCAAAAGACATACCGGCTTGGAAAAAAATATGTTCTTCCACATCCGGTAGCTGGTTTAACTTTTTCCCAGAAACAAGTGAAGTTGAAGCTCTTATCTTATATAGTTTTGCAATAGATAGTGAAAATTCGGTTCCGGCCATAGATAATGCTTATTCTCTTGGGGTCGATATTTTTTCAGAAATGAGGCTTAAGGGTCAGGATAAAGTAGAAGAAAAAGAAACTTCACAAGAGATACTTATTTCTACAACAACGGAAAAAGCCCTTCCTTCTAATTTTGATAAAGAGGTTGTAAATCTCTATTTTGAAGAAGAAGAGATTGAGCTAGATGGACCACTTCTAACTGAAGTAGACGCCGAGGAAGTTATCAACTTAGGTGATGAAGAAATGGAGGTTCAGCCTGAGCAGCCTCCACTGACTAAAAAAATTCACACGATTCTTTACGTGAAAAAGGTTTTCGACCATTATTCTTTTAACGAAAAAGACCTTTCAGAAATAATAAAAAAAAGTGCCAGATACAATGTTGTTAAGCTTTGGAACGTGGAGCAAATTGACTGGGTAGTTGAACTTAGCAGGATGAAAATGGAAGGGGTATTTTCAGTCCTTGTTCCACCAATTTGGCTAAGAGAATTACCTTTTAAGCTTCCGGTAAACTTTGAGAAAAGAATTGAAAGAGGAGAATTAAGAATCATAAGCTTCAATAAAAAGCATGACCCAGCTAACTGTTTTGTGCCTGGACTATTCGTGCCAGTGGATAGGGGGCGTTCTGTATTCAAGAATTTTTTAACTCTATTTGCGAGACCTTTTTATGGAGGAATTTGTAGTGTTTTTCCCTCTGGGCAAAAATTATTTGTAACGGAGTTTCAGTGCGATGATAAAGATCAGGTCAAGGTAAACCTTGACTCTCTTTTTAATAATCTTCAGAAAGAGGGTGTAGATCTCAAGGATTTTACATTAAAGTTGAATTTAGCGATTAAAAGTATCTTGAATTTTGTAAAGAAAGAAGCTGGTAATGAAGATCGCCTTGTTAAGATTCAAATGGGGAGCCATGAAAACCTCCTAGCTTTTTCCCTTAAGTGGAAAACAGGAATACACTACCCAAAAGCATGGATAAGCGACGAAATTTCTTGGAAAAACATATGTTCGACTTCTTCAGGTTTTTGGTTTAATTACCTTAAAGATTCCAAGGAAATAGAAGCAGTTTCACTCTACATCTTGGACGATGTTTCTAAGCTAACGACACCAAGCATCTCTAACTCTTATCCCATGGGGTTTGAAATATTTAATCATTTTAGGAAAGACCTTTCACTAAGAGAAGAAGAAACAGAGATTGATGGAGACGATGTTTGTAGACTTCTAAGAGGATTTTATGAGTCAGAAGGAGCTGCTTTAAAAGATGAAGAAGTCTTTTTCACCGATAAAGAACTAGATCCTTTTCAAAATGATGTGAATGGAGCTAGTCGCGGAGAAGCTGTTATTGGTGGTGAAGCTGTTATTGGTGGTGAAGCTGTTATTGGTGGTGAAGCAGCTGAAAATGGAGGTTCTCTCCAAAAAGCTAATTCTGGGGTTCAAGCAAAAAAGCCTTCCAAAAAACAGGTTAAGAAAGTTACAAAGAAACCTGCAAAAAGCCCTAAGGACTTTTCTATCACTCTTAGTAAAAATAAATCCGAAAACATAAAACCTGAGCATACCTATATGGGACATAACCCCTTGGCAGTTCTAATTGCTGTTAATGATAAGAGAACTGCGGAAAGGCTTTCTGAGAAGTTTAATAATGAGAAGATAAAAGTATTTTCCACCTCCCACTCACATCAAGCAGTAAAGTTTTTGCAAAATCAAAGATTTCATTGCTTAATTACACATATGAAGTTAGCTAAAGGCCATGGCGAGTTTATAGTTAAGGAAGTGAGAGGGGACCGCAACAACCAAAATTATAGAATTCCCATAATTGTAGTTTTGAATGACTATGAAACAAAAGGTCTTATTAATAGAATCCAACCTCTTATTAACCAAATTGTAGATGAAGAAGTGAGTGGGGGCGAGGTTTACTCGGCTTTTGCTAAGTATTGTCACCCCTTCTTTTTGCCAAAAAAGAAGGAGTAAGGAAGGCGAAACTGACTTTGATTTTTTTCTCTCAGAAAAAAAATGGTGTCAAAGTGGCTCCAAAAGGCCTCTGGCAACAATCAATTTTTGACTTTTTTTATCATTTAAACAGTGTTGAAAAACTGTTCAGTTTTTTAAAAAACTTCAACCCATTGATATTACTATGATTGTCCCCCATTGCGCAAAGAGTTGCTTTACGCTTTGATTCAGCGAGACTTTCAAATTCTTACTCCTTGAGTTACTTTACCTTGTTTATTGTGAATAAATCCATCGGGTTAAATCCCAATCGTGTTTGTTCACTGAAGATATTGATCCCCTTGCTAAGAGTTTCATATTAAATTCTAACGAGGATGAAGGAGCCTACAAGTGATTATGACAATATTTGATTTTAAAAAGTTTTTTAAAATTTCTTTAATCTTATCTTGCCTCATGTTGGGTTACTCTTGCGGAAAACCTCAGCTAGCTCAAGAAGAGGATACTACTTTTTCTTCAAGTGAAGTCATTTCAATTAGGCCTCAAAAGAGGTCAAAGTCTGTTCAGTTATTTAAATTGAGTTCTCCACCACTTCTTACTGTCTCCAAAAAGGACAATGGTGTTATCAGAATAGATGAACGATCTAAGGAAACTCTGTTGAAAGAGCAAGATGCCTTTTTGAAGGCAGTCAAGGAGATTGATCCGGAAGTCAAAGTCATTTATAAGTATAGGATGGTTTTAAATGCTTTTGCCTTGCTTGTTGACCCGGAAACACAGTCTAAGCTTTCCAAGTTACCATATATCAAGAGTTCTGAGAAAGAGGGACGTTTTGCCAGAGCATTTATTAACAAAACGGTTAATCCACAAGAGGGAGATGACTCAGAAAATAAGTTTTTAAACCTTAAAGATAAAAACTCAGTAAGGTTTATAAATGCCCATAAAGTCCATGAAAACTTAAAGGTGACGAATTCAGATGGTGAAGAAAAAGCCGTTCGGGGCCAGGGGATGAAGGTAGGCATCATTGATAGTGGTATTGATTATACCCATTCTATGCTCGGTGGAAGAGGGACTATTGAAGCTTATAAGGAAGTGGACCCAAGTCTCCCTAGTGATCAATTTCCAAATCAAAAAGTAGTTGGTGGCATTGACCTAGTGGGAAGTGCCTATAATTTGTCTTCTTCAAACCCAGAAAATCGAGTTCCTCAACCAGACCAAAACCCGATAGATGAAAGTGGACACGGAACTCATGTAGCTGGGACTGTTGCAGGAATTGGAGATGGGACAAAAACTTATTCTGGTGTTGCTCCTGATGCCTCACTTCATGCGATAAAGGTTTTTGGTAAGAGTGGTTCAACTGGCGATACAGTTGTCATTGCTGGGCTTGAGTATGCAGCTGACCCGAATGGGGATTTAAATTTAGATGATCAGCTTGATGTTGTTAACCTTTCTTTAGGTGGAGGGTTTGGAGAGCCTCATAGTTTATATCGTGAGGCAGTTAAGAATTTAGTTGAGGGTGGAACTGTTGTTGTTGCTTCAGCTGGAAATGCTGGCCACTCACCTTATATTGTTGGTTCACCAAGTACGTCGGATGAAGCCATAAGTGTTGCGGCTTCGGTCGACGATATGACCCATAACATTGAGTTTGAGGCTTCATCTTTTACTGGGGCTAATGGTTTCTCACTTCTTGTTGAGGTTGTTCAGGGAAATATTTCTAGGCCAATAGGGAGTAATGACTCTGATCCTTTTGAATTGGTATACATTAAGGACAATGCAGAAGCAGATAGGGACTTCACGGAAGAAGAAGCTTTGCTATTGAAGGATAAGGTTGCTGTTGTTGATAGAGGAAAGGTTTCCTTTATTGATAAGCTGAAGAGGGCATTTAAAGCTGGAGCCAAGGGAGCTCTTGTTGTTAATAATAAGCCAGGATCACCTATAATGATGGGAGGGCAGGGCAAGGTTGATTTTCCAGCTATTATGGTGTCTCAGTCTCATGGAGATGTTATTAAAGGCGAGATGGAAAAAGGGTCTGTTTCTTTGCAGTTTAAAGCAGACAAGAAAATCATAAAAAGCGAGTTAATTGATACTTTAACTAACTTTTCTTCAAGAGGGCCGCGGTCTATTGACTCCCTTATAAAGCCAGAGATCACCGCTCCTGGTGAAGCTATCGTTTCGGCTTTTGTTGGAAAAGGAGATTTAGGAGTTGCATTTAGTGGAACTTCTATGTCGGGACCCCATATAGCCGGGGTTATGGCACTTTTAAAGCAATACAGAGATGGCCTTTCTCCTAAGGAGCTAAAAGGTATTCTTATGAATACTGCTAAGACTCTAAAAAGCAAAGATAAGAAGGTTTACCCTGTTTCTATGCAGGGTGCTGGTAGAGTCCAGACTTATAAAGCAGCAACAACACCTCTTGTTGTTTTACCTTATGGCCTTTCGTTAGGTAATATTCTGGTTGAATCTAAAAAAGTTGGTGTAAAAACTCTAGAAGTAAAAAATATTAGTCAAAAAGTTAAGACTTTCAAGTTTAATGTGGAAGCTCCCAAGGGCCTCGAAGTCGTTTTACCTGGTAATGTTTCTTTAAAACCAGGTGAGACCAAAAAAGTTATGGTTAAATTTATCTATGAGGCTCCTAAGGGCGACTCAGATTTTGAAGAGCTTAGTGGGTTCATTTTCTTGGTTGACAGTGAAACGAAGGCTGAGGTTTCAAGGGTACCATTTTTGGGCATATCTCAAAGGGTTTCAAGAATTGGAGTCAAAAACGTTTTAATCCAGTCTACCTCAGAGGCAGACTCTCAAGAAGCGATGGTTAATTTAACTCTAAATAACAGTGGTAGGAATAAGGGAGAGGCTCTTATTTTTAACTTTCTGGGAGAGGATGAAAGGAAGCCTATTAAAGATAGGAATCGCCTTTCCAAGAGTGATATTTGCGACTTGCAGGCTGCAGGATACCGAATTGTAAACAGGAATGTTTCTGGGCAAGATGCAGAATACCTTCAAGTTGGCTTTAAACTTTATAGGCCTCTTACTACTTGGCACCATTGTGAGCTAAATGTTCAGATCGACTCTAATGGAGACGATAAAGCCGACCAAGAGTTAGTGGGAACTAGGAATGTATATGTACCTGGGTTTTCAAAAATTCCAAATGGCTTTTATTCGCTTCTCCTTAACGCAAATAAGGCCAGGGAGATAAGGGCCGGATTTGAGCGCGATATTGCTGATAGAAAGCCCAAAGCATCACAGAATTATCAACAGGCTTTAGAGGGCATTTCACTGATGAAGTTCTATGAACAGTCTACTGTTGGGATCGTTGAGGTGGACCTTTCATTACTTAAAAGAAATGACCAAGGGAAGTTGGCCATTAAAGTTTCAGCGCTTCATGAAAGCAGAAGTGCTGTAGAAATGGATGATTACCTTTCAGATCACAAAACAAAGTGGTACGAGATAGATCCTTCAATCCAGGCAATGAGTTATAGAGGGATGCCTGAGACGATTGAGGTTCTTCCTGGGAAAACTATTGACTTAAGTCTTGTCAGAGGTGAAGGAAGCGAACCCCTTATGGCCTTGTTTCCCCAGAATAGAAGCAACCTCTCTCAAACTGTTAAAGACAATCAGTTCTATATTCCTAAAGTAGACTATGTTTTTGAGTAATAAACCTTTGATAAGGGAATTACTTTTAGACTAATTTTTGGTATTTTTGATCGGCTAGGGTTTCCCTGGCTGGTCTGCTTTTTTAATTATTGATTCAACAGTTTCAAGAATACTTCTTATCGCGAGAGGTTTCTCAGCAATGATTGTGTTTGGAATACTCTCAACTTCTTTTTTCATGGAGTCAGAGTATGCTGAGAGCATGATAACCGGTGTATTTTTATTGGGAATTTCTCGTGATCTGAGAGTTCTAACAAACTCAAGCCCTGTCATTCTAGGCATTCTTATATCAGTAATTATAATGGAGTAGGTTGTTTCCGAGGCGCATACGAGGCCGTCCATACCATTATGTGCTACTTCGACCTCTAAGGATAAATCGTCCGTAAGGATCTCTTTTATGATCTGCCTTATGTATTCTTCGTCATCTACGACTAGGACTTTATGTTTCATAGTCTCAGTTTAAGGCCCATCTAAAAAGTTTTCAAGGGAAAGAATTTTTACTTCTTTTCCTTGTAGATAAACGCTCTTTTTCTAAACTGAGTAATACTATCGCTTATGATTCTTTTACTATTATCTTTGGCAGAAGAGTTTTCTTTTAGGGTTTTCTTTACTTTTTTTCTGAGTTGGCTTTGGTGCATTTTCAATAGTGTTTTACCAATCGCTTTGCCCATAAGTGGTGGCACGGCATTTCCTATTTGACGCCATTGAGAAGTCAGAGGCCCAAAAAAGAGGAAGTCATTGGGAAAACTTTGGAACTTTGCCGCTTCTCTTTGCGTAAGGAAGCGGTCTTCAGTTGGGTGGTAATAACTATGACGATGGGTCATTATTGTTGGGCTTGGTAATGATCTGTCTAATCTTTGTAATCTGGTTTGGCGGAACCTTTTTTCCCTTAGCTTTTCCCAGTCTACACCCATGCGGAGGCTTGGCTTTAGGTATTTCATTTCATCTTTTTTATAGCGAATTCCTTTTCCTTCTGGAATACAACTGATTCTTTTTTTATCCAGTGGCTTTGTGATCGTTGCTAAGCTAAGGTCGTGGTTTAAGACCTCTCCCTTTCTCGTTTTTAGGTCTGAGAGGGCTTCTCCAACTGTTATGGGAGGAACATAGCAACCGTTTTTCTCTACATCATGGGTTGGTATGGGGAATAGGGGGGAAGTATCAAATTTTGTTCCAATAATAATTGTCCTTCGACGCCTTTCGGGCACACCATAGTGTTGGGAGGAAAGTACTTGGACGCCCATTTTGTAGCCTAGGGGAATAAATTTAGAAAAAATAGCTTTTAATGTCTTTTCATTTTTTTTTGCAAGCAGCCCCGTAACATTTTCAATCACAACAAAATGGGGGAGGGTGTACTTAACAATTTTAACAAATTGAAGAAAGAGGGAGTTTCTCTGATCAAATGGATCACCCGTACCCGCTGTAGAAAAACCTTGGCATGGTGGTCCACCGACAACAGCATGGACTTTTTGGTTACCTATTAGTTTTTTTAACATTGGCTTAGTCAGACTTTTTATATCTCCACAAAAAGTCTCTGCATCTTTATGATTGTGACCAAAAGTCTTTATTGCATTTTTATCGCACTCAACGCCTAAAATGCATTTCATGCCAGCCATTTCTAAACCGCAAGAAAGTCCTCCTGCACCTGAAAAAATATCCAGGAAGTTTAGTTTTTCCTTTTTCGCTTTTTGTTGTGTTGCTCTTGTACTCATTAAGTGGTCCAAATATATTTTAACAAGACGACATTATCTTTTTAACGGACGAGTCATGTCAATCATTTTAGACGAGCAAGGACAATCTTGTTTGTCGTAAGAGGAAAAGTTATAATTTTTTCAAGCGAAAGGAATCCTGGTCCTATTTTTGGAGTTATAGGGTTGGTAAATCCAACTCTATAAGAGGAATAAGGAGTGCCCCTCATGGTAAAAAAAGGGAAAGAAGGAAAGAAAGTTGTTATTGGGATGACTGGAGGTGTGGACTCTACAGTTGCAGCGTACTTACTGAAAAAGCAAGGTTTAGAGCCAATTGGTGTCACATTTAATTTTTATAAAGAGGAATCATCTCAAAAGCCAGGAGAAGAGTGCTTAGGTACATGCCAGTCAAAGAGCCTTGTGAGTATTCAGGAAGTTTGTGATAAGCTTGAAATACCATTTTATGGGGTTAACGCTTCCCACCTTTTTAAAGAGAGGGTCTTGGATAGAGTTTTGACTGCTAGACTAGGCGGTACTGCATTTTCTCCATGTGTTTACTGTAACATTTTGAAATTTGACCTACTTGTTGAAAAATCAAAAAAGCTCGGAGCCGATTTTATAGCTACTGGACATTACGCAAAAGTTGTAAAAAATATAAAAACTGGAAAGTTTCAATTGATTTCTGCTAATGATAGAGAGCAGGATCAGTCTTATTATCTTTCAGCTTTAGATCGTATTCATCTTGAGAACTTACTTTTGCCTTGTGCTGACATAAGAAGGAGTGAGGTCGAACAAATTGCTAAGTCATTAGGGATACATTTTGTTAAAAAAGGGGATAGGAACCGGCTTTGCTTTATGAAGGAAAAAAACTTTTCTTTTTACATACAAAAGAATGCACCACCTGGAATGCTTAATAATGGGGGGATTTTTAATTTTGAAGATGGGGTTCCTATCGGTGATCATGGAGGAGTACATCATTTTTACATAGGGCAAAATAAAGTTAAAGCACTAGATAATGTAAAAATTGAGGAGGATGCCCGTGTTGTGGAAATAGATAGAAAGACTAAGAATGTTTATATTAGTAAAACTAAAAATATCCGCTATTCCATATGTGAAGTGATTAACTATAAGCAGGACCCTGATACTGACATCTCTTCCCCGATTAAGGTTTTTATTCAATTCTCCCAATTGGAAAAGAGACAAGCTTGCTTCCTCTATTTTAAAAACAATGATACGGTCGTCTTGAAGTTTCAGGAGGAGATTATTGGACTCCTGGTGAAAGGATCTCATGTTGCCATTTACAATGGGTTAGGGGCAGGAGCTAAAATTATTGGAAATGGAACACTGAACTCCTTTGGTTTTTTTGATAAAAGTGGTAAGTTTCGTTCTCTTCCCGATCCGGAAGAAGTAGAGCTAGAAATATACGGTCAAGAAGATTTGAAGCTTGATCTGTCTTTAAAAATTCCTCGAAAAGAGAAGGATGTTACTTTTTAATAAGGACATAAAATGGGCTTTCCAAAAGATCTCGAAGAAAAAGTGGATGCCATTATTAGCAATACTAATAATCAGGGTAACTTTCTAAAAAATGATAAATTGAATAGAGAAATACTTTATTGGGAGAGAATCTTCCGGCATTCGCAGATAGAGATTCCTTTCTCTCTCAGCCTTTTAGAGCTTTTTGAGAAAGCTGGAAAGAAGACTCCAACGACTGTTGGTCCTCGTAATTACTCTCTAAATCTTTATAGGTTCGGCTGGGAAAAAGATGAGAGTGAGGCTTTTTCTTTTTTCATTGAAAATATCGAGCTTAAAAGAAAGTTAACGCTTCAAAAAGCCCCTTCTTGGATGAAGGAGGTGTTGGCCCCACTTATGGAGCCCTTTTCTGTTATTTTTTCGCAATATTTAGAGCGTTTAGAGAAGGGGCTGGAAATTTGTGACTCTATTCCACGCAATCAATCCCTATTTCAATAAATTTTATTTAATACTTAAAGCTAAAGTCCTGGAACTTTTTCTAAAGATGCGCTCTCTTTTTGCCATGGAGTTTAAGACTTGTTAAAAAGGGTCCATGAGACAGTTTAGTGAAAAAGAAAAAAGAAATAATGCTGCCAAAACAGTGGTGGTAGGGATGTCTGGAGGGGTTGACTCTTCCGTGAGCGCTCTTGTCCTAAAAGAACAGGGCTACAATGTTATAGGCCTTTTCATGAAGAATTGGGATGAGAAAGATGAGAATGGAAACTGTCAGGCATCAAAAGACTATAAAGATGTTGTTTCTGTTTGTGAAAAAATAGGAATCCCTTACTACAGTGTTGAGTTTATTGAAGAGTATAGAAAAAATGTTTTTGAAGATTTCGTTAAAGAGTATGAGAAGGGGTATACACCAAACCCAGATATTCTTTGTAATAGAGAAATAAAGTTTAAAGTTTTTTTGGAAAAGGCAATTAATGAATTGGGGGCTGACTATTTAGCTACTGGACATTATTGTCAAAATAAAAAGAATCTTCTTGTAAAAGGAAGAGACAATTCAAAAGATCAAAGTTACTTCCTATACACGATTAAGAGCTCCATTCTTGAAAAGGTCTTATTTCCCATAGGTGATTTGGAGAAGAGGGAAGTCAGAGACATTGCTCAAAAATATGACCTTTCAACGAAGGACAAAAAAGATAGCACTGGTATTTGCTTTATTGGAGAGAGAAACTTTAAAAAGTTTTTAGGCCAGTACATTCATTTTACTAAAGGTCCCTTTAAAACTCTTGATGGAGAAGTCGTGGGTGAACACACTGGTTCGTCATATTATACAATTGGACAAAGGAAAGGTTTAGGTCTTGGAGGACCGGGGGAACCTTGGTTTGTTCTTAAAAAAGATATAGAGAAAAATATTGTTTATGTAGGCCGTGGTGAAAAGCATCCTGCTCTCTATACAGATACTTTGACCGCNACTGAAGCCTCATGGGTTACTGGGAAGAGGCTTTTTGNNCTCCCATTTAACTGTAAGGCTAAAGTAAGGTACAGGCAGAAAGACNAAGAATGTANCATTGATAAAATCACTGAAGATGGTGTTTTACACATCAGTTTTAAGGAACCTCAAAGAGCTGTCACTCCAAGGCAAAGTATTGTTTTTTATAAAGATGATGTTTGCTTGGGTGGAGCTATTATCGAACGCCCAGGTCCTACTTACCTCGACCTTGGAAAGTCCGTATCTTTTGAGGGAAATGAAGAAAAATGTCTTCATAATATTGAAGCATTTTAAGTAACTCTAGTAATTAGAAGACTTTTGTTTAGATTCCCTTTCCTTGTAGGCTTCACATTCTTTTCCTGTCTCTCTTTTTACAGCATAGCTAGGTATGCTTGCTGACTCGAACCCGAAAACCCTGCAACCTCGAGGTTTTTGTGGGTTCCAAGTGTTGTAATAATATTTACATTTGAGACATTTAACCGGCTTGTCAGTCGCCATAGGATTATCCTCCTCATTTCCTGGGACTATCGACATTATAACAGGGAAATTAAGGGCCAAATAAGAGATATTTTTTTTTGCCCAATTTTTATTATTGTTATGAATAAAAAAACCATTTTAGGAGTAAGCTCATTTTGACGATCTGATAGAGTAGGAAAGAAGCAATAATTTCTATGATTCTTTACAATGAAAAAAATAAATTGGGCAAGAAAGAAACGATGAAACGGTTAAAAGGACAAGGCAAAAAGCAAAAAATATCCAATGAAAGTGTAACAGCTACTTCGTCTAATGAAGTTAAAGTCTTACGCTTTCCAAAAAATTCATGTTCGTCTGAAAAGAAAAAGAGGAATATTCATTTTCAAACCAAAAATGAGAGAATCTTTGCCTCTTCTAAGTCTGCTAATGATGAAAAGGTTGAAAAGAAGGATAAAAGAAATGATGATTTGGAAATAGATTCTTCTCTTAAGAGGCTAGAAGAGACTGAGAAAAAGCTAAAGTACCATATAAGAGAGCTTGAATCTTACCTTGGGTTGTCTTAGTGATTTACTTTATTGTGCGTCGCGCTTAAAAAACGGTATAGACAGCTTTTTAAAAAATTGATAGAAACCCCGTACAGATAATTCTACGTTGTTTGTCATTCGGCTCGGGTGGTGAAATTGGTAGACACGCATGGTTGAGGGCCATGTGGCCTTTAGGCTGTGCTGGTTCAAGTCCAGTCCCGAGCACCATTACTGCTCCGATGAGTTCTTTAGGAGTTACAAAGCCTTAACCAATTTTATAGACGATATGTTGATGCTAAAAATTCAATTTATTCATTTTTATCGGGAGTATCCTCAGTGGTGACCTCAGTGGTGCTTTCTTGTTGCTTCAGAGCCGCCGTCTGCTCTCTTATTGCCTGAATTTGTTCTTGGTTTCTTTTTTCAGCTTTATCATTGTTAACAACCATAAAAGCATGAATCATACCTGGAATCCACCCAAGTAATGTTAGAATAAAATTTAAAATTCCAGACATAAGTCCACCGGCAATGAGAGCTGCAAGGGGTGGAAAAAGAATACAAAGAATAAACATTTTTTCTCCTGTAATTTTAAATTAAAGATAAAATAGGTTAGATGACTTTCACTTCGTCAAAACTAAAAATGACTTTAATTTGATCAGGTTTTCCTTGAGGCTTGTGTGGAATCAAGAATTTATATAGAGACTGAAAGACTTTATGTAAGGCAGTGGAAAGAGGAAGACCTTCATCCTTTTTATAAACTTAATTCCTGTCCAAAAGTCATGAGGTTTTATCCAAATTTATTATCCAGAAAAGAAAGTGATAACTTTGTTTGTAAGGCTTCTTCTCAAATTGATGAAAATGGGTATTCTTTCTGGGCAATAGAGTTAAAAGAAAGTTCTAAACTTATCGGAACAATGGGGATAGCAGATGTTTATTTTAAGGCACATTTTACTCCCGCTGTTGAAATAGGGTGGCGATTAGATAATAAGTATTGGCGTCGAGGATTGGGTTATGAAGGAGCTAAAGCTATTTTAAGCTATGCTTTTAATACTTTAATGATGAAAGAAGTCGTTTCTTTCACTTCTTCAATAAACACGCCTTCAATAAGTTTAATGGAAAAAATCGGTATGAAAAAAGATATAGGTGGCGATTTTGACCATCCAAACGTTGACGTAAATCACCCACTGAGGAAGCATGTTCTTTACCGGATTGGTTTGGATGGAATCATTTAGTTTTTAATATTAAAGAAAATATTTTTTAATGCATTTTTTACTTTTTCTTGGATGCTTTTAGAAGCATTTGAACTGTTTTTAAAAATTTCTGGTCCCCTACAGGTTTAATAAGCCAAATCCTAACACCAGCTTGCATTCCTTCGTCCCTCAATTTATCGTCCGTTTCAGTGGTTACCATCATGATAGGAACTTCAGTAATATTATCTTTTTTAATTATTTTTGCAAGGTCTAGTCCACTAAGCTTTTCCATGTGAAGGTCACTTACAATTAAATTAAAAGAATCACCCTCTTTGGCCAGTTTTTCTAATGCTTCTTCACCTGATGATGCCTCAATTACTTCGAGGCCGTTGTCCCTTAAAACTCCACCCATCTTATCCCTGTAAGATTTTGTATCATCAATAAGTAGAACTTTATCCATTTGAAAACTCCCTTTATTTGTTTGGAAGAGTAATTGTAAACTTGGTTCCTTTTTGAATTTTGGACTCTACAGAAATTCTTCCACCCATATCGTTTAAACCTGATCTGACTGCATCCATTCCCACACCTCTACCGCTAACATCTGTGATATCTTCTTTTGTACTTAAAGAGGGAAGAAAGAGAAGGTCGAGCTTTTCTTTTTCAGTTATTTCCTTGTCTTTGATGGATCCAGTCTCTATAGCTTTGGTTAATAATTTTTCTCCATCAATTCCACCACCATCATCTTCTATGCTTAGAATAATTTCTTCATTATGATTTTGGAAAGAAATTTTTAGTGAGCCAATTTCTTGTTTCCCATTTGAACTTCTTACCTCTGGAACTTCTATGCCATGATCCACAGAATTTCTTACAATATGGATTAAGGATTCTCTTAAACATTTCGCGGTATCAGGCTTGATAAGTAAATCACTTCCTTCCACACCCATTTGAACTTTTTTTCCTAGCTTTTGAGAAGTGTCCTGAACAACTTTTTCAAAAGATCTAATTAATTTTAAAATAGACTCACCATCTTCGGCTTTGTTAAAAATACTATCAACGTTTTCTAGAGAAATACTTTTGTTTTTGATAAGATGTAAGATTTCGTTTCTTAAACAATTAATATTTTCACTGGGGATTGAAACTTCCTCTTTATTAAAACCGCTATCTTTAAGTATTGTAAGATCTTCTAAAACAGGTTTCAATTTACTTTTAAAATATGACAAATTCTCAAAGATATCAGCTTTTACCTTTTCGCTGTAAAGGCTACCTTCTTCTTTATTTGTTTTTACTCTTTTTATAAGTTCATAAATTTGGCTTGATATTTTCGTCTCATCAACTGAAGAAAAAGTATACAGTGTAAAATAGAGTTTTTCTAGAAGATGATTGGACTCCTGAATTTCGTTCTCAAAGTTTGATATGATATTTTCTAAGTGTGAGTCAAGTTTATTTAAATTACCGAAAATATTATCCGTAAGTTTAATATTAACTTTTAGTTCTTTGATAGCGACTTTTATATACTTTAGGCTAAGTCCTTTAAGTTCATGAGATTCTTTCATTAATTTATCTAATAATTCGTTATCAAGAGAGGTTTCGCTTTTTCTCAATTCATTTACGACACTTTCAACATCATGTGCTTTTGCCCCGATACCCTTAAGAGCAGCGGATCCACCCTTTATTGTATGAAGGTAACGAAATAATTCATTGAGTTCTTTTTGGGGAGAACTATTATTTTTAAGCCTATAAATGATATTAAAGGATTTATTTAAAAGGTCTAAGAAATCCAATAAAATAGTTGTTAACTCTTTTCTTGATCCGAAACTTAGTGACTCGTGGACAATTTTCATTTGTTCATTTTTTTGAGCAAGCTTTTCTTCTGCTTTCACTCTTTCAGTAATGTCCTCAATGACGTAAAGAATAAATTCAACTTCGTCATTCTCATCATATATTGGCTCATGTAAAACTTTTAAAATCTTTGGCTCTTCATTAATTTCCACGTTTATTTTTTCTGGAAGGAGACCATCTGATGCAAACCATTGTATTTCATCTGCACCAAAAAGAACTGAGTAAGCAGAGTTCATTTGTGAAAATTGAACACTATTAACGTCTATAGACGTGTATAGAACTTTAAAGATATTCTTCCCTTCAATATCATCACCGAATAAATCTTTAGCATAAGCTGAAATAGGGGCCAAAATTTCTTTTTGCTTATTCACTTTGAAAACAGCTTGGGCCATATTATTTAAAAGTTTAGTGACATTATCTTTTTCTCTATTTAATTCAATAGTTCTTTCTGCAACTTGCTTTTCAAGAATTATCTTTTGGTTATTAACCGTAGTTCTCATTTCTTTAAAGATATTCCCAAGGTGACCTAATTCATCACTTTTGTCTGTTTCAATCTCGAGGTTTTCATTTTCTAGGCTGGAAGCTGCTTCTGATAATTTTAAAACCGGATTAACATAACTTCTAGATAAGAAGAGGTACATGACAATAACAATAGAAAGACTAATTCCTAAAAGTGTTATGGAAAATATGACTTTCTTTCTAGTAATTTCCTTAATAACAGCATCTTTATAAAAACCACCCTCAACAGAACCTAAAATTTCTGGTTCTTCTCCTTCTTCACCAGGTTTAAGAATATTTTCCTTAAGAGATAAAATATTATCGGCTTCAACCTTTTTCTTCTTTTTTATGACTTTACCATCTTGAGTGAAGTCATCCTCAACAATGAGTTCGTTATCAGGGTTCAATATGTTAATGTAAGCAACCTCTTTATCACTCTCTGCTTTAAAAACAAGATTTTGGAGTGTTAAGTCATCAAAGTTTTCAATTGCTTCTGGGGAATTGGAGGAAACACTCCTTACAATTGTCAATGATTTATTTCTAAGTGCTTCCGTAAGAAGCTTTTCTTGATCCTGAATTTGAAAAAGACCAAAAGGGACTAATGTAAAAAGAAGAATACTTACTATTCCCAGTATGACTTTAAATCTAATCCCTTTGTGGAGTGGTATAGTTGATGGATTTTTATCTTTCATTTTATGCAGAGCCCTTTCTTTGAATTCCTTTTAAAACGCTCTAATATTATCGTCAAAATTAGAGATCAAATAAAGAAATATCGAATAAGTATTTTAAATTTTTTTAAGCAATAAAATCCGTTTTAAAATAGACTTCGATATTTGCTATTTTTTTAAAAATAATTTGATTAAAATTTTAAAAAAAAAGATATTTATTTACCAAAACTTTTGAGAACAGACTCTGAGAAAATAAATTTTTTTATAAATAAATAATTTATTTTTATTTTAACTTTTGATACGGGCCTGTTTATCCACTTCAGTAATAAAAAGTTAAGCTTTTAATTTATTAAACTTAAATTAGGTTAAAATAGATTCGTATTAAATGGAGATAATTCTCAATGAAAGAATTTTTGTCTTTGATCTTACTTTTACAGCTAAATATTTCTTTTTCAGTTGAAAAGAATGAGTTCAAATCAATTTATAAAAAGAGTCTTTTTCGAATAGATAATTTAATACCAGAAATAAGAAAAATGAAAAAAGATGGGAGGGATGTTTATAAAAAAGCAATTAAAGTTGTTAAGAAGGAAGGAATAATTGACGCTGATTTGTATGAAAAAATTAATTTTACGACAGCTAAAATATTAGCTGTTCAGTCTGAGTTAGAAGAAATTTCAAGAGATTTAAAAGATGCGGAGGAGAAATTCGTTCGACTTAAAAATATACCATCCTTATTGGAGTTTATGACTCTTATGACAACTTATATTTTGATGGAAGAAAATTACCAGTTTACTCTCAAAAAGATTAATAAATATTCTAGGTTGAGAAGAATGATAAATCGAGGAGATAAGGTTTTTAAGAGAGGGAGAGGAGAACTTCATCATTATACAAAAATGTATAAAAAAAGAAAAATAAAGAAGAAGATAAAAAAGGCTTCAAAGATTTATAATAAGGCAAAAACAACTCTACCCTTTGTGTTTAGACATCGAGATGGAAAATTTTTAGACAAAATTATTTCATCTTCTTTCAAATATAGAGATGGCGAAATCTTTGTCGATGATAGTTTTTATCAAGAGATAAAGGTTTTATCAGATGAATTTAAAGTCCACTTCGTGAATTCATCTGATTATACTAAAGAAGCAGGATATAACTTTTTTAATAAAGTTTCAAAAACTCTGGGTAATACTGTATTAGGTTATCAATGGAGAGAAGGAACATTAAAGAAAAATAAAAAAATAGTAGGGCATTTAAAATCAATACTTAGGCCATTAGATGTTGCCAATTCAAAGATTCGGTATAAAGTTTCCTCTTATATAATTCCTGGATTTTGGACTCATAATGCATTGTGGATAGGAACTGAGGCTGATTTGAAGGAGATTGGGATTTGGAATCATCCTAAAATGAAGCCTTATCATAGGAAAATAAGAAAAGGAGCATCTTTTTTAGAGGCAGATAAACCGGGTGTAAGACTAGCTACAATACCATTTTTTCTTAAAAACTTAGATGATGTTTCCATAATGAGGCATAGGGACCTTTTTTATAAAGGAAAAATGAGTAAAAAGCATAAAAAGTTTTTGGGAGAAAGGATCTTAATTGCCATTGGGCATGTGGGAAAACAGTACGATTTTAACTTTGATTTTGATTTTGGAGATAAAATTATTTGTTCAGATGTTATTCACTTTAGTTTTCCAAATGTAAAATTTGATATTAGAAAAAGAGTAGGCCGCTTTACAACTACTCCAGATGTTATTGCTAGGGAGGCATTTAAGGGAAAGAGTTTTAAGGTCATATCTCTTTACATTTATGGAAAAAGATACCCTAAGGAGATGGGGAAAGATTTAACTAAAATCTTTACTGATCTCACAGAAAATAAAATTCCTTTACAAAATTAGAAAGAAAATTAAATTACTTATCTTTAGGATCAAATGGCTTGGCCCTAAAGTAATCCGTTCTAAAAACGTTGTTACACCACTTACGGGTTATCTCATGATGGTCGACTGCTATATTTAACTCTCTTGAATAATACCAACTTTGATTATCCATATTGGAAGATCCTACAATTGTCACTTGGTTATCAACAGACATATATTTCGTATGGCTTGTCCATTTATCTAGCTTTGATTTGGTTTTTCCAAATTGCCTACTGAGTCTTCCTTTTCTATCAACAAACCATCTCATATTGAATTTTCCAACTTTCTTCTTTGGGTTTTTTCTTTTATATTTTTTCAATTCTTTCATCAATTTGTTAACGTTTTTATAGTTCGTTCCACCAACTCCAGGCATCATTGATATAATGTCTTGGTAGTTCTTGCTCATAACCATATTCACGTCAACCCCTCTTTTAAGGGCGCTCATGATTCCATTCATAACTGGTTTAGCGTTCAAGTTTGGTGTGACAAAATTTATCGTTTTTTTTGCATGTTTAAAAAGGGAAATCATAGCTTGATCTTGAGGATTGTCTGAAGATCTTTTCCAGGGAACATTAACGGACTTTTTCGTTAAGAGTGCCATCGGTACATCTTTTTCTATAATCTTTCCACTAAACCATTTTTGGACGGCTTTTGGAATTTGAAATCTTTTCATTCCTTTTATTTCATTCATTCCTTCTTTTGGTATTGTGTTTCCTGGGTCATTTGTGAAATATTTGTCACCTTTTTTCCAGGCGTGATAAAAATCTTCGGCCATCCCCTTACCAATACTGCCTAAAACAAAGAAAGCATGATCTGTTTCAGGTGAAATATTTCCCCACTCCTTAAATTTATCATGATACTTCATAAGGTTGGCACCCATAACAACACCAGCCCTTCTGTCAATAACAAATGATTTGGAGTGGTTTGAACCTAATAAACTGTGATTGTAGAGTTGAACTTCCAATCGGACGTACCTTTTATCAACTTTCCTTCTAAAACCTAAACCATAAACATCATGTCCATCAGGATTCTTTTTATTTAGGCCTTTAAAAAGCCAACCTTGCTTTGCTAAAAAACTACCAACGATACCTGTTTGATTATCTACAAGTAGTTTTACCACAACAGGCTTTATTTTTTTTCCTCTTTTTTCCTCTTTTTTAAGACGATCTTCAAGATTTTCAATTCCCTCTCTCAACTTGACGACTCCTAAAGAGTTCTTTTCATAAAGATAGGTTTGAACTAAAACTTCATGTTTTGCATTTTCAATTAATCCTTTGGTCAGTTCAAAAATTTCATCACCGGCCCTATAAACTCTTCTAGAAGCGAAATTACTTCCCGAAAACCATCTAAAGGGACCAACTGTTCCTTTGTTTACATAGGGGGATATATCATTAATCATTTTTTTCATAAGAGGACTTAATTTTGGTCCTTTTACTTTATATAAATCTTCTGAGCAAAATGAAGTATCTGCTTTGCTCAAATGCTTATTTGTTATTGACTTCCATTTGCTTTCTTTTTTTAAACTTTTTTGGCTCGTATCTAAGCTATAAGTTTTCAAAATGGGTAATAAAAAGAATATAATTAGAGGAGTTGAAAGTAATTTGATTTTCATAATCATTTGTCTCCATCACTTAGCAATCTAACTTTATTAATATGGTTACAGCTACTCTTATCGAACTTAACTAATTATTATTTTAGTTTTATTAATACTTTTTATTTAATTTGATGATACATAAATAATGATAAGAATTATGTGTTTTTCCTAATTTCTTTATTTAAAAAAACCGATAAATTGATTCAAGAAATAAACTTTTAGTATTTGAATTGCTTTGTGAAAGATTGTTTATGAAAAAAGAATTTTACTTTGATTTTAGTGAGGATAACGTCCTTTCAGACAAGTATGAAGTCATTGAGAAACTTGGTGAAGGTTGGGAAGGAGAGGTCTATTTAGTCAAAGAGTTGGATACTGATATTGAAAGGGCCGCTAAGTTTTTTTACCCAGAAAGAAATCCAAATAATAGAACAGTTTTCCACTATGCCAAAAAACTTCACAAACTTAGAAACTGCCACTCCCTTATTAAATATATTTCAAAGGAAAGATTCAGATACAAAGGTCAAAATGTCACTTATTTAATTTCTGACTTTGTGGAAGGGGAGACATTAACAGCATATTTGAATAGGGTACACCCAAAAGGGATGCACTATTACCAGGCCCTTCATTTATTTTATTCCCTGGTTATGGCAGTAGAGGAAATTCATATAAATAAAGAATGGCATGGAGATGTCCATACGGATAATATTATTATCCAGAAGGTTGGAAGAAAATATATTTTAAAGTTAATTGATATATTCAAATTCGGGCCTGGAGAAAAAGGAAATTTTCAAGAAGATATGACGGGTCTTTGCATGGTCTTATATGAAGCTGTTGGAGGTCGTAAAAAATATTCGGAAGGTCCTGCGATTATAAAATCCATTTGTTGTGGTTTAAAAAAATCTTTAATTAAGAAAAAGTTTAAAAACGCAACTCAAATGAGAGTCTTTTTGGAAAATACTGATTGGGAAAATTTAGAGTAAAAATTAAAAAAAAGCCCAATCTTGAAAATATCTCAAGTTGGGCCAATTTAAAAAGTCACTTATAAATTAAATTTCAAGTTTTTCTTTTTTGATAGAGAGGCTTTTTTTTGCCTTTTTCTTTATTTTGAAAGTTCCAATTTTTGTTGAATAGGCTCCAAATTTTCTTTCAATGGTTAAATTGAATTTGACTGGGTAATGTCCTACGAGCCATCTCTTTTTAAAATATTTGCTTTTTATGGGAAGTTTCCCAAGGTTGATTTTAAATTGTCCACCTCTTTTTTCAACTAGGTTTGATGGCACATAATCTTTGTATCTTTTCAATAAACCTCTTCCTCCGCCGTCTGTCCTACTCCAAGCCGCAGAAATATAAAACCTGGTGTTTAATTCATCAATTTGGGGTCCATTGTCTTTGACGATAAGGTGAGTCTTTTTTCCTTCGACTATAAGTGAAGTTGGTTTTATTTTCTCTGCCTCTGATTTAAAGATAGCATTATAAATTTCAATTGTTTTATGTTCCCTATCATTCTTTGTTATGAATCTAGGCCAAAAGTTATAAGGAAATTTTACTTTTATATTTTTATCCGATTCTAGGTTTAAACTTACATTTACATTTTTGTAAGAATTGATTGATTTACTTGGAACATTCCAAATGATTGAAAAAGATTTTTCATAGAGACCTGTCCATTCGCTGTAGTAATTGTCTACCTGACTGCCAGCTCCAAGAAGCGAAAGGATTCCTGACTTTGTTTCCCATAAATGACGAGATAATAAAACTGACTCTCTTGTTAATTTTGAAAGCTTTTCCTTCGCTTTAGGGTAATCTTTTTCAAGTGGACTTGATTTTTGAATAAGTTTGACTTTTCCTATGAGACCTCTATGGCCGTTTGCTCCATCTTGTCCTCTGCTACCCATTTGGCCATCTTCACAAGAGTAGTACTTTCGAACATCCCTTTTAAAGGGAACGAGCTCTCTTTTTTCAGTACAGTTATTGTTCTCATCACATACATTTTTTGTTACCCATTTTTTGTCTGTTTCTGTTACAAACTTTGACCATTCATAAGTTTCGCATTCGCATCCATAGCCACCATCCGCACCAAAGCCTCCTAAACCTCCTTGGCCAGGAGTACTGTTTATAATGATTCCTTGAATGTCGCTTGGGTTTGTATAATATATGGTTGCATTTCCACCATCTCCGCCGTCTCCTCCATTACCCCCTTTTCCACCATCACCACCGAGTGCACCTTCAAGGTTATGATCAGGAGTCGGTTGGTTGCACCACTTTGCATTTTCTCCCAGGCCTCCGTGTCCCCCATCGCTGCCATTTTGTCCAGATAAGTCTAAGAATTGATTTTGTCCATCCGCCCTTAGAGTGATATCCCTACCTTTTTCACCTCTGTAACCTTCTTGACCATTCTGACCTGAAAAACCATCGTTTCCAAAAGAGTTTAGAAAAGACCAAGACAGAGACGGAGTGATTATTAGTCCAACAAATAGGGCGGTTAACATTTTTTTTCTTGTCTTCATCTTTCCTCCCACTGAATCGCATTTTGTTTTGTTTTGTTTTGTTTTGTTTGGTATTAGTTATTTTT
>PAZA01000006.1 GCA_002715375.1 Halobacteriovoraceae bacterium | reverse complement strand
GCGGGGGCAGTACTTCATAACATCGCAAGACAGGGAGCTCATTTATTGAAAAATCGAGAGCACAAATTTGCGTTGGATATGCGGTACAATCTCATCCTGGGTGCGTATAAGCGGTTCAGGAACTTTAGACTATATATACTTTATTTTTAATATGCTTACAATCGCATCGCTCGTTTGCAGAAGAACTGCACTTTCATAAACTCTCTTCGGTTGTCGTTTATTGAATATGGGTATAGAAAAATAACGCTACGAATGTTTCTAACTTAGTTTGTTAGAAGAATTTTTGCTGCTTTCTTAGCGGTGAAGGAAAGAAATCTCTTTTAAATTAGCTTTTAAAAGCTTATGGTTTTGCATGATTTTTACTAGATAAATAGGTGATTCGAAGAAGAATTTTCTAATTGTAAGGAGAACGAATTATGAGTGGCGTAAATAAAGTTATTCTTCTTGGGCGTTTGGGTCAAGACCCTGAGTTAAAATATACTCCATCTGGTGCTGCTGTGTGTAACTTTTCGGTGGCAACTTCTGAAAGTTGGGCCGATAAGAGTGGGCAAAAGCAGGAGAAAACAGAATGGCATAGAGTCATTGTTTGGGGCAAGTTAGGTGAGCTTTGCAACCAGTACCTTGGTAAGGGAAGGCAAGCTTATGTTGAAGGATCCTTACAAACGAGAAGTTGGGAAGGAAAGGATGGCTCCAAAAGGTATACAACTGAAATTGTTGCGAGAAATGTTCAGTTTGTAGGCGGTCAAGCGCAGCCTTCTGAAAGAGGTTCTTCTCAGCCTTCTAATAGCGGTTATGAAAGTAATTTTGGCGCGCCTCAAGGGTCGTCTTCGCAAGCTTCTGGAGGACAAAATCAATTTGGTGATAATCAAAGTTATAATGTTTCAACAGAAACAAGTTTTACAGCAGATGACATCCCTTTTTAATTGTTTTGTTCGTTTATAAAAAGCTAAAAACTCTGACTTTTATGTCAGCTTAAAGATTTTTTATTTTTGACCACTTTTCCTTGATAAGAAACTATTGTCCTTAAGGAAAGATCCGATAGGAATCGTAGGAATTCTTAAAAAGGAGAGGTGGCTTGATGAAGCAGGTAGGATCCGATTCACACTTTTTTTCTGTTCCAAAAGAGCTTATTCCAGTTGAAAAAGTAGTTCCTTACAATATTTATATTAACTCCTCAGCAGACGATAAGAGGCTTCGCTATGTGAGAATATATCCTGCGGGAGAGGTTTTGACAGGAGCCGACCTTTCATCTTTCGAGCAAAAGTATGTTCAATTGTATGTTCATGAGTCTGAAAGAGATATTTATTTAGATACTTTGACAGACTTTTCAAAAGTAAGCAGGAAGGAAAAGATGGAGGTCGTAAAGGGTAATGCTATTGATCACCTTTCAAGTATTTTTCTGAGGAAAGGTTTGAGGGACGATGAAAACTTGGGGCATTTTATTAAAGAGTGTCGTTCTTCTGTAGAAAGCCTTTTAGAGCTCACACATTGTAATGATATTGGTGATATCCAGAAGTTGATAGGAAACCTAAGTTTTCACGATTTTTATACTTTTGATCACTCAATTAACGTATCCATATATTCCATGGCATTTCTTAAGGCCATAAAGCCGAATACAGAGAGGGGAAAACTCATTAGTTTAGGTCTAGGAAGTCTATTTCATGATCTGGGAAAAATTAAGGTGCCAACTGACCTTATTAATAAAGCCGATAAATTATCTGAAGAGGAGTTTAAGCTCATAAAGAAGCACCCTGAAGAAGGTCATGATATTTTCTTAAAGCACTTTAATGATGTGAAAGGTTTAGATGTTCATGGGATTAAAAGAATAATTTTAGAGCACCATGAAAATTTTGATGGCTCAGGCTATCCTTTTGGCCTGGCGGGAGAGGAAATACATTTATATGCAAGGATAGTGGCAATTGCAGATTTCTTTGATGCTGTAACAACCAAGCGTTCTTATCACAAGGCGATGAGTGCTCATGTGGCAATAGACCTTATGAAAAAGGCTGCTGGTAAGAAGATTGATCCAAAGCTTTTTGAGCTTTTTAAGAACGCAATTAATCTTGTGGGTACAAAGGAGAGGGATTACTTAGAGTTAGATGAAGATTTTGACCCATGCCAACCCCAAAAGGTTCTGCCTCTTAAGGCCTTTAAGCCTAAGAAGCAGAAAAATGATATTTTCGGTAAGGAGGATAAAGAAAAAGTAAAAAAGGCGGCTTAGTTGTCTTTCTTCTCAGGAGCCTTTTTTTGCTTTTCTACGGATTCGGGTGCTACTGGCGCTTTCTTTTCTTGCGCAGCATCTGAGTTGAGTGGAGCTGCTATTGGAGCTTCAGAGTCTAAAAGGGAAGAGTTTGTTTTAGCTCCTTGAAGTCTCGCAAGATAAACAGAAAGGCTTAAAAAAATAATAGAAAGACCTATTGTAATCTTACTAAGAATGTTTCCTTGCTGTGAACTTGTAAAAACAGTTTCAGTATTTCCACCCATGAGACCCGCTTCAGCACCTTTTCCAAACTGAACCAGAATCACGAGGATAAGAAGAAGGGATACTATCGCTTGTATAATCATGAGAGTCTGAATCATATTTATTTCCACCTTTCTTAGGGAATTTTTGAATTAACCTGCGGCAGTTAAATTATCCTCATTGGATAACTTTGGCAAGTAAAGTCAAGGAGTATTGGTTTGGTTTTATGTTGCGTGTTATTTAGGACTCACTCCAAATTTTAATGCCTGAATACCTGGAAGGTGACCCTTTTCAATGAATTCGAGTGATGCGCCGCCACCTGTAGAGATATGAGAAATATCTGACTCAAGCTGAGCTTTTTTAACTGCTGCAACTGAGTCTCCACCTCCAACCATCGTAAAGCCATGGTTGCTTGATAGAGCGAGGGCCACTTCAAATGTACCTTTGGAAAAATCGTCATTTTCAAATAAGCCCATGGGGCCATTCCAGAAGATAGTTTTTGCGTTTTTGAGCTCATTTTTGAAAAGAGAGATTGTCCCTTCACCAATATCAAGCCCCATTTTATCATCATCAATTTCAACAGATGACGTAGGCATTGGCTCTCCATTTGGATTGTCAGATACAACGTGATCAAGAGGGAGGACAATTTTTGATTTTTGCTGGCTAGCAAGAATCATATCAGCTAACTTCTTATCCTCTTCAGAACACAAAGATTTCCCAACAGAAAAGCCTTTTGCTTGAAGGAAGGGATAAGCCATTGCGCCCCCAATAAGGAGTTTATCCACCATGGGAAGGAGCTTTTGAATAATTTGTATTTTATCGGAGACTTTGGCTCCTCCAAGGACAGCAACAAAGGGGTTTTTGGGTTTTTCTGTTACTTTCTCAAGAGCTTGAATTTCTTGTTTTAGAAGAAACCCTCCAACGGCACTTTCTTTAAAGTAGTAATTTATAGCATGAGTTGAGGCATGCTCCCTGTGCGCCGCACCAAAGGCGTCATTGAGGTAAATATCAGCATAACTCGCAAGCTTTTTGGCAAATTCAAAGTCGTTTTTTTCTTCTTCAGCGTGAAATCTAAGATTTTCTAAGAGTATAATTTTTGTAGAGTTTAAATCAAGAAGAGGCTTGATATTAAGGTCTAAACAAGACTCTGTAAGAATAACATCAGTTTTAAGAGCTTCCGCGAGGTACTTCCCAACAGGTTCTAGGCTAAATTCTTTTTTAAAAGACCCTTTAGGTCTACCAAGGTGGCTCATTAGAATAAGTTGCTTGGCTCCTTGTTCTAATAGGTATTTAATCGTCTCCAGGGTAGCATCTATCCTTGTTGGATCTGAAATTACCTTTCCTTCCGAAGCTTCACCTTCTTTTTCGAAAGGAACATTAAAATCAAATCGGCAAAGGATTTTTTTTCCCTGGCAGTCGATTTCATCTATAAATTTTAGAGGCATTTAAAGCTTCCCCCCGATGTAGTAAGCAAGGTCAACGACTCTATGTGAGAAGCCTGCTTCATTATCGTACCAAGCGACAACTTTAAGAGTGTTATCTATAAGACTTGTCATAGTTGCATCATATTGGGAAGATTCTTTTAAGCCAACATAGTCAATGCTCACAAGTGGTTCATTCGTATACCCAATAATGCCTTTAAGAGAGCCTTCTGAGGCTTCCTTCATAGCGTTGTGGACTTCTTCAACAGATGTTTGGTTTTTAATTTGAACAGTGAGATCAACGAGTGAAACGTTAGGAGTCGGAACTCTAACAGCATAGCCATCCAATTTCCCTTTAAGTTCTGGGATTACAATTCCGACAGCTTTAGCTGCTCCTGTTGTTGTTGGAATCATGGATTGTGCGGCGGATCGAGCTCTCCGTAGGTCATTATGAGCGCCGTCCAACAGTTTTTGATCTGATGTATAGGCATGAATTGTCGTCATAAAACCAGATAGGATATGAAACTTGTCATGAAGGACTTTTGCGATAGGGGCTAAACAGTTTGTAGTACAACTAGCATTTGAAATAATGTGGTGTTCTTCTGAGTTATAATCCTCTTGATTGATTCCCATGACAATTGTCTTGTCAACATCTTTGCCAGGTGCGCAGAGGATGACTTTTTTGACGCTGCCTTTAATGTGGCGGCTAAGTGCTTCCTTATCCTTGAAGACTCCAGTTGAGTCAATAACAACGTCTACTTCTCTATCGGCCCATGGAATATCTGAAGGGTCTGAGTGGTTAAAAAATGAGATGCGGTTATCCTCTACAATGAGTTCTTCACCATTGAACTCAGTGGGGAGTGGGAACCTGCCATGAGTTGAATCGTACTTAAAAAGGTGGATGTATCTTTCTAATTTTCCAGGGTTATTGATGGCAACAACCTTAAGAAAAGGATTTTTTTCCTGGAGGATAGCTCTAAGGACAGTTCTTCCAATTCTACCCATTCCGTTGATTCCGACCTTTATTATTTTGGTCATAGATTTCCTCCCGATAGAAGTCGATTCTCTTATTTTCCCTTTTGAGGCGGACTATGCCATATCCTTTTCAGCTTGGGTAGATCTTTTAGGAGCGGTTACAAAAAAACGGTTTTGATGCTTTGCATGAACAGTTTTTTTATACGGGGTGGATAAAGGAAGCAATTTCATATAATACAGACAAAAATTAAAAAAAGGGTCTTGGAATGGTCGATATGGTTAAAAAGGTTTTTGTGAAGGATCTTAATCCTAAGGATAAAGTAGAAGAAATTTTTCTTCTTAAATATATGGCGGTTATGCAATCTAGGGATGGAAGAAGTTATTTAAACCTTATTTTAGCTGATTCTTCGGGTGATATTGAAGCAAGAAAGTGGACAGAAGCAGAAAGTGTGTTTAGTGCTCTTTCTAAGGGAGACAGTGTTAAGGTTAAAGGCAAAGTGAATCTTTACCAAAATCGTTATCAGGTGATTGTTCAGGGTATTGAAAAAGTTGAAGATGCAAATGAAACTTTAAGCGAAGCCTTAGTGGCCCGTTCAGAAAATAACCCAGATAAGATGTTTGATGAGCTTGTAGAGATTGTTCGGGAAAAGTTGGACGATGTTTATATAAAAGATTTATTGGAAATGATTTTGTTTGACCCCGAAGTGACAAAGAGGTTGAAAGTTTGGCAGGCGGGAAAAACAATTCACCATGCATATCAATCGGGGCTTTTAGAGCATATTCTTTCTTGTACCCAATTAGCGCTTACACTTTCGCCTCATTATGGAGTGAATAAGAACTATGTCGTTTTAGGTGCCATCCTTCATGATATTTGTAAAATTTATGAATTGAGCCAGGGGCCACTTGTCGAATATTCGGATGAAGGGAAATTGGTGGGTCATTTGGTGAAGTCTGTAGAAATCGTTGACCACTTTAGTTCGAAAATTCAAGGCTTTCCTCAGTCTTTGAAACTTCATATAAAGCATATTCTTCTATCCCATCATGGAGAATATGAGTACGGTTCTCCTAAGTTACCTCAAACCTCTGAAGCTTATCTCGTACACTTAATTGATTTAATGGATTCAAAAATGGGTGCCATGAGCTCAATAAAAAAGGCAGATCTAAATCCAGGTAAGTGGAGCGGGTATGTCAAGCACCTTGATAGGGTGGTTTATAAGGAAGAATTACCTTTTTTCAAAGAATATATTTCTCAGCCAAGTTCAAGCTCGATTTCTATGAAGGAAGAGCAAAAGGAAAAAAATAAAGCCTCAAAAAGGTCTACTCCAACTCCAAAATTGGGGAGTCTTTTAAAAGACTTCAAAATTGAGTAAAAATTGACCTCTTGAAGGTTATTTGTGTGTAAACAGCTGCATGGTAAAATTGTGGCATGGATTCAGTTCAACAAAGCTCATCAGCTCCTAAAGCTCCAGAAAATTTAAAGGCTTTTTCTAAAAAGCCTTTAAAGAGTTCCAAAAAAATACCTCCTCCACAAAATGGAGAGGCGAAGGAAGCAAAACCTCTGAAAAAGCCTCTGGAGCAACCTCCATTAAAGGTGGAAATTTCTCAAACTGCTAAAGTAATTAATAAAAGGGAAAAGCAAATTCAAGGAATGGAGCCTATTAAGAAACTCGAAGAAAGTCTTCTGTTAAAAAATAAACCTGGTGTTTTCTTTTTGAGCGGTTTTGATATTCAAGGGTTAAGCTCTGGTGATGGAGGAGTGGGTGGAATGGCGGAAAATGTTCCCCATGGAAGGCATTTCTCCTGGGAAGATGAAGATAGTGTTTTAGAAGAAATAACACGTACACCTATTCAACAACCCATTATTCTGGTCGGACATAGTTTGGGAGGAGATGCTGCCGTTAGTTTAGCCAACCGCCTAAATAGTATGGAGCATGGATTTCGGAATGTTGATTTGCTAGTAACTCTTGATTCAGTTGGCTTTGATAATGATCTTATTCCACCTAATGTGAAGAGAAACTTGAACTTCATTGCGGATGAGGACGTTTTTTTTAATGACGGTCCTAATATCGCTAGGGATGAAGATAGAACAAAAGTTTTTAATGAAATAAGGTCTGAAAAGCATACAGGGATTGATGACTCTAAAGAGGTTCAAAAAAAAATTTTTTCGGCCATAAGTGGAACTCTTTCAGAAAACCGGAATTTTAATGAATTAGTTAGTAAGTTTTCGAGGTCATAAAATAATTCTATTTCTCTAAGAATTAAATTCCTTAACCAATTTGAAAGAAGTCTAGAGAGTTTTGATAGATTTTAGGAAGAAGGTTTTCAGGCTTTTCTTTCTTAAAGTCTGAAATGTATTGGGCAACAAACGGCAAATAGAAAGGAGTGTTTTCTTTTCCTCTATGAGGAGTTGGAGTTAGGAAGGGAGAGTCAGTTTCAATTAAAATATTGTCTGTCGGACAAATCTCTAAAGCCTCTCTAACATCATGAGCATTTTTAAAAGTCACAATCCCATTAAATCCTAGATAGAGACCTTCGGAAAGTGCAAATTCAGCAAGCGGCAGTTTTGATGTAAAACTGTGGATAACTCCCTTTTTTTTAAGAGAACTTGAAAAGTTTTTTAGGATGGCAATGGTGTCATCTTCGGCATCTCTAGAATGAATAACTACAGGTAAGTTTAGTTCTGAAGCCAGTTGAAGTTGTTCCTCGAAAGCTTTTCTTTGATCCAATTGACTTGAGTGATTATAGTAATAGTCTAAACCGATTTCTCCAATAGCAACAATTTTATCATTATTCGTAAAGTCTCGTTTAATTTCTTTGCAAACGCTTTGGCTCCAATCTTTCGCTTCGTGAGGATGGACACCTTGTGTGCCATAAATTATGTCATCTGAATGACAGAGTTTGTGAACATCCTTAAAATTTGTTGGTGAAACAGAGATTGTTACAATCTTTTTAATACCAACCTCTTTAGAGAGTTGGATAACTCGGTCAAGCTCGTTTTCTTTTAAATAATCTAAATGACAGTGAGTCTCAAACAATGGATATTTGGAGGAAGGAGTTTTGTTGACTCCTTCCTCCATAATTTCAAGCTTACCTAATGTTTCAAAATAATCTCTTTTTTTTCCCATATTATTGTCTATGACTTACCTTTTTTTTTTAAAAGGCTATCGAGAATAATTGAGAGTTGATTGGGCATGAGAACTCCCTCAATTTTTCTCCCATTAATAAGAAGTGTTGGTGTGCTCTTTATATTGTATTCATCAGCTTGTTTAATCATTTCAACAACCTTTTCTTTAACTTCTTTCTTTTGGTAGCAGCCTGTCACTTTGTATTTTTTGGCAAAGTTTTTAATCCACCGTCCATCTATTTTATCCTGATGCTCGAAAATTTCATCATGACCTTCAGTAAACTTGTCGTTGCTCAGGCAACTTGATGCAAATGCAGCACTACAAGCGTAGTTGTGAAAAGGTCTTTTTATTGAAGGGTTACAATTCATATCAAGTGGATAAAACATATATTGGATATTAAGGCTTTTTTTGTATCTTGGGATGATCTTTTCTATAGAGAGGGCAAGTTGCTTGCAAGCAGGACACTGGAAATCTGAAAAGATAGTAATTCTAAGAGGAGCGTCTTTAAAGCTCTTAGTTGTTGAGACAAGCCTGTGAGGACTTTCTGTTTTGGGGTCGCCTACGACTTTAAGTGAATCAAACTGTTTAATCAGGGAGGCGCTAAGTTTTTCATGATAATCTTTTTTCTTCCAAGAGTTCGATCCAACTGCTGTCGCTCCTATTGCAACGGTAACGCCGTAAATTGAAAGTGTTTTAAAACTTAGTCCCGAAATAGAAGAGTTTTTCCAAAAAAGATATAAGGCAAGAAGAGAAAAGACGTAGTAAAGCGTGCAAAAAGGGCAAAGTGATTTAAGGATAAAGAGGGAGTAAAAGAAAAGAAGAACACAACCAGCTCCATTTAAAATAAGAATAAGGTAATTTGTTTCTTCAACACTTTTTTGAGTAAATAGATAACCACTTAAAAGGAACAAACCAATAAAGACTCCGAAGACGGCAATAGGAACTCCGGCTATATTGGAAAGCGGTGAGTAGGTTGCTGCTCCACAACTTAGAAAGCTGTTGATTTCGCACAATGTACTACTGCCAAGACCTTGAGGAAAATGAGTTTGAAAGTAATGATTTGTTAAATAGACTGAAAGCCCGATCATTATTAATGAAGAAATGACAAGCAAAGCATGTGTTGTAGAAGTGCCGTTCTTGTACAGGGACTTATTTTCGTTTTCCATTCTCATCCTCATTTTATGTTTTTAGGTTTAGCTTACGAAATTACTTTTTTTGGTTATTTAACTCAATTTGGGAATAACCAATCCCTTTAATTGGTCATTATACCGATTTGGACCCATTAGGTCGAGCTTCCACTCCAAAAACGTTGTTAGAGGGCCTTTTTTTCTATTGTGTTCCAATTTCTTTGAGTAGTTTTATCTCTTCTATAACTGTTTAGCGACTCGTCGCACATGGTGCACTTTTCAGAGGATTCTACATGAATGCCTGGAAATATAGATTTTAATTGATTGTTGGCTTCAGACTTAAGGCAAAAGTGGGGAAGTTGACCCCTTTTTGGAAAATAGGGGGTGGATTCTGGAAAGTTTCTAAAAAAGTCCTCAGAGACTTGGTAACAGCATTTTCCAATATGAGGTCCCAAAAAAGCTTTTGATGGACTCAATTGATTTAGGCAGGGGTTTTTCAAAATAGCTAATTTTAGGCCTTTCCAGCCAGCATGAATTATGGCCATACCCTTGTTACTCATTAGAGCTATAGGAAGACAGTCTGCTGTTAGAACGCTCAATGGGATATTTTTTTTCTGGTTTTTTTGGAAAAGGGTGTAGACACCATCAGCTAGAACATCCTCTCTGGTTTCGTTTAACGATAGGATTTCTCTGCCATGAACCTGTTTGATTTGTTTTTGAAGGCCCTCTGGTTTTGATGAATAGGTTTTAAAGAGATATAAATGATCGTCAATGATAAACTCTTTTTCTACAACGAGTGTTGTCACCGATTTAACTCCGTTTTTAGAACTTTTTGGAATGTTTCAGGCGCTTCTACGGTAAAGGAAAGATCTTTTTTTGTTATTGGGTGTGTTAAGCCAAGGGTCTTTGCGTGGAGAAGGGGATGGGGGTATTGTTTGAGAAAAGAAAACATATTGCCCATCCTTTGAAAGTGTTGGGTTGGGTTTCCATACAGGGGGTCACAAAGGATTGGCGCATTTATCAAAGTGCTCAAATGGACTCTAATTTGATGAGTCCTCCCTGTTTCTAACTTTAGTTCCACGTGAGAGAATTTTTCAAAATAATTTAAAACTTTATAGTACGTAATGGCGTCTTTACCATTAGAAATATTACAAGCCATTTTTTGTCGATGCTTTGGATGCCTTCCTATGGGACTTTCTAAAGTTCCTTTGGGAGGAATTTTGACGCCTATAACGAGAGCTTCGTAGATCCTCTCGATATCATGTTTAGAGAAGATTTCAATGAGCCCCTCAAGAGTTTTTTGGTTTTTAGCAATAACCATAACTCCACTTGTACCTTTGTCTAGTCTATGAACAATGCCCGGTCTTTCTGAATTACCAATTCTGCCCAAATTTGGGCAGTGATGAAGAATAGCGTTTACAAGGGTACCTGTATAATTGCCTGGAGCTGGATGAGTAACTATTCCAGGAGCTTTGTTTATGAAAATAAGGTGCTCATCTTCATGAAGAATTTCGAGTGGGATATCTTCAGGTTTGGCTTTAATGGGTATTGGTGGAGGAACTTCAATCGATAGAACTGTGTTCTTTGGAGGCATTTTTTTTAATTCTAATTTAGGTAACTTTTTCCCTTCATCTGGCTCAACTGTAATATTGTTCATTAAGAAAAGGCTTTTTAAAAAGGTTCTACTAAATTGGGGAATCTTTTTGGAGAGGAAGTGATCAAGGCGTTTGAAAGCTTTAGTGTCTTGATCTGAAACCGTAATTCTGATTTGGCCTTCTTCAATTTCAGATTCGTTTTCCTCTAATTCATGCGAATTAGAGGGATTTTCTTTTTGGTTCATGAGGAGGTAGTGATCTTTTTGTTGCTACGTTTAAAGTTTCCCTTCTTTCTGCAGCTTTTTTATACGATAAAGGTAGGAGGTGGCAACTAAATCAGGGTTTAGTTTTAAGCATTTTGCATATTGATAAACAAAACCTCTAACATAAACTAATGCTGGAAGGTTTTTTAAATCTTCCTTTTCTAGACAGTTAATATAAGTCTTGGAGACCTTAGTCATATCTGACATTCTACTAATATCAACTTGCCTGTATTCCCTAATTTTTTTAAGAAAGGCACCACTGAATTCTGTCGTTTTTTCTATTTCTTGTTCAAATTGCGGGTTTTTTTCATAACTCAGAGAAAACTTTTTACAAGACACGATTTTGGCAATTTGACTCGAAGATGTAGGTTTGTGGCTTTGACGAAATTCTTCGTCTTCTTCCCAGGCAGAATTTTTTCTTGTTTCTCTTTTAGGTTGTAAAAAGCTTTTGAGTCCTTTTGCTTTATCGTACTCTGCTCTCTTTTCTGGATCACTTATAATTAGGTAAGCTTCGTCTATAGATTTAACCATTTCCAAACATTGATCTTTAGTCATGATTGAATAGAGTGCTAGGCTATCTTGAGAGTAAGCATTTTTTGCTTTTATATAACCGTTGTAAACCTCATCTTGGTTTGCTTGAGGTGATATTTCCAAAATTTCGTAATAGTTTTTTTCACCCTTTTCCACTTTACTTACCTCTTTTACTAAAATTCCTTTTTAGATTTTTAATAATTTATGAACTATTCTATCGAAGTTAGTTACCAAAGCTGAATTGGGGAACTCCATTAGAAGTGGTTTTCTTTTTTTGACGCTTTGCCATACGGTGGAGTCATACTCTAGATAACCAATGTAATCGAGATCTATCCCAAAATACTTTTTGCAAATGATTTTCATTGAAAAACCAATATCAATATCAGCTTGTGTTCTGACCTGGTTTATTATGAGCTTTGGTGAAAATTTATTAAGTTCTGCTTGAAGAAGCTCCGCCTTTTCAGGGTTTACTTCCTTCATTTTTTCAAAAAGCTCTGATGGACTGAAGTTATAGGAGAGTTTTGAATTGAGGTGCTTATCTATTATAGGACCGATATCAAGAAGGTCTTCGATCATTTTCATTTTTCTGTGATAGAAAGATTTAATAAATCGATAAGTGTTTTCAATTGATGTTGGTTCTGGGAGCGCTGTAAGGATTCCCATATCTGAATTTATAAAAAAATCGAGTGTATTGAATGAGGTTCCAGCACCGAGGTCCATTAGTACATAATCTGAATCAATATCTCTTAGCTTTGAGATGAGACGTGTTTTTTGCATATGCCTAAGATTCGCAATTCCGAGGTCATCTTGTGCGCCGCTTATTAAAGAGAGGTTTTCTATGGGAGTCTCGTTTAAAAGGTCAGAAAAGTTTCTAACTTTTTTTGAGAGGTAGTCAGATAACGTTTTTTCAGGGATTGGAACTCCAAGGCATGTATGGAGATTTGCGCCACCTAAGTCAAGATCAACTGAGGAGACCTTATAACCCATAAGAGCAAGGCAAATGGATACATTGGCTGTGACGAGGCTTTTACCAACACCTCCTTTACCACCTGCTATGGCCCAAATTTGCTGATCTCTTTTCTTATTTAATCCAAGCTTGTAGTTCGACTTTGGATCGTAAGGAGAGTTTTTTGAATTTTCTAAAAAAGAAGACAATTCCTAGTCCTTGGAAGTTTCCTACATGGTCAAGCCTTTATAGGGTGAGTCTTTTCCTTTATTTAATGATATTATAAGAACAAAAGAAAAAAAAGTAACGCTTTGAAGGCAAAATAAGTCAAACTATTTTTTATTTTAGTTGACTAAAATTGGCATTTAATAAAATTTGAAACAGGGGAGAATGCTTTGGAGCGAGTTAATTCTGAGGTTTCTTTTGATTCTTATTTAAAAAAAAGATCAGATATCCATCTAATGAGAAAGCTATGGCACATGTTTACGGGCTCTTTAGGGGTTTTTTGCTTTTATTTTTTTGAAGTTGACAAAAACAGTATGACCTTTTCTCTTGCTAAACTGACAGTTGTAGCTTTTTTAATTGACTTTATAAGGTTGAAATTTTCTGGAATGAATTCCTCAGTTATGTATTTAATGAAGCCTTTTATGAGAGACTCTGAAGCCAGTTCAATGAGTGGTTTACCTTTTTATGCTCTTGGAGTTACTCTTTCTCTTTTTCTTTTTGAAGAGAAAATAGCGATTCTTTCTATTTTGTTTCTGGTTTTTTCTGATCCCATAGCATCCTTTTTTGGAGTTCTTTTTGGAAAGCAAAAAATTTTACCAAACAAGACGTTTGAAGGTTGCGTCGCTGCTTATGTCACTTGTTATTTCCTCACGCTTTTGTATGGGTTATCTTTAGGCGTCAATGGCTTTAACCTTTTTATTTTTTCATTATTGGCTGGTGCAGTAGGGATGCTTTCTGAAGCTTTTTCTATGGGGTTGGATGATAACTTAACGATCCCCGTCGTCGCTGGCTCTGGTCTCTCTCTATTAAATTTATTTATACCCCTTTTTTAGTTAGAAATTTATTATAGAATTGGAAAATTTCAGTTTTTGATTTTTGTTTGAGCTAGTATAAGGGATATGTAGATTTATATGAGCTATTAGAATTAGGGAAAGTGACGTAATGGAACAGAATGTACAAGATGAAAGAAATGAGGACACAAAGGAAGGGTTTTTAAACTTAATAATCAATATAATTATTCCTGTTGTTATTTTAACCAAATTTAGTTCTCCAGAAAAGTTAGGACCTCTTTATGGACTTTTGACGGCAATATCTTTTCCCATCGTTTATAGTATTTATGACTTTATTTCTAAGAAGAAGCTGAACTTCTTTTCTGTTTTAGGTTTTGTGAGTGTCTTATTGACAGGTGGTTTTGCTCTTTTTGAATTAGATGGTTTCTGGTTTGCCGTTAAAGAGGCTGCCATCCCTTTAGTTTTTGCTATCTTCATTTTTGTTTCTCTCAAAACCAAATATTCACCACTGAAATTAATGGTTTTTAACGATAAGATATTTAATGTTCCAAAGATTGAAGAGTCTTTGGAAGAAAGAAAAAATAAAGATGGTTTTGAGAAGATCATCAAAAACTCCACAATTATTTTAGGCCTTTCATTTGTATTGAGTGCTATTTTGAATTTTGGGCTTGCCATCTATATATTAAAAAGTCCTCCTGGAACAGAAGCTTTTAACCAAGAGCTTGGTAAAATGACCGCCTTGAGTTTTCCAGTTATTATGCTTCCTTGCCTAGTGGTTACTGGAGGGGCTATCTGGTATTTAAACAAAGGAATAAGGAGCCTCACTGGTCTTTCGAGTGAAGATATTTTTATGATTAAATAAAGGTATCTCTAATGGACCATCTTTGCTGTATCTTCTATTGATTCGTAATTTTTGAGGACATCTGCAGCGTGAGTGTTTTCCGAAAAAGGATTTTCTCCTTGGAGAAGGAGATTTAAAGTTTTAATTCTGTCATAAAGGGACGTAGTTTCTAGCAGTAATTGTCGTATTTCGGGGTCTTGAATAAGGAACATTGAAATATAATCCACAATATGGTGAACAGACTTCAAGTTTTTAAAAAAGTTTTCCCTCTCTTTTTGATCACTAACAGCAACAATAAGCCAGCTATTTAATATCTTTTTTAGGCGTTCTATTTCTTCAATTTTTAGAGTGAAAGTTTCAGGGGTGTCTGTAAATATCTCGGCTTCGTAAACTGGATAAGGAGCAGTTTTTACCGGCTTCAATAGCCTAACTTTGCTCATTCCTACGACAAGGACTTTTAAAAAATTTCTTTTTTCTTCAAGGATTATAGGAATCCCAACTCCACATGTCTTTTGGACTGGTGATACGGCTTCAGTCTGTGAGTTATAAGTAAGAGAAAGAGCGACAGGTGAGTTGGCTTCAACACAATCTTTTATCATCTGTATTCCCACGGGGTTCACGAGTTGAAGAGGTACGGCAGTGTGTGGGAAAAAGACAACATTAAAAATAGGCAAAACTGGAACTTTCAGCGTTTTCATTATTCAATTTTACACTAGTTCTATGCCTTAATTTTTACGAATCCATCCTAATCTTTTGATTTTAAAAACTTAATGACCAAAAAAAGCTGTAATAAGGTGAGATACAATAAATTCTATTTAAATTAAGAAATAAATATTTGATTTTTTAAGTGATTTTTGTTGAGGCATGACAAAGGGAAAAAAAAGCTAACAGGTCTATCACTTAAAAAAGTTGAGACCGTAAGGTGACCCGACCAGTCTAAACTTTTTCTTAGGTTTGTTTCCTTTAAGTAAAGCGTATAAGTGAAGAGGTTAGTTTTTATTTTCTTCTGGAGGTAATATCCTTTTATTTTTTCAGAAAAAGTTCTGGAGTTTTTATTCATTGGGTAAGTTATTTTTTTATCAATAAAGTGATCGACAAGCGTGATGGAGTTCTTTTTAAAAATAAGGCCGTATTTCTTTCTTGGGGTGTTACATTTTTTTAGGGACGCGAATGGGGATGAAGCGTTGCTGAGAGAGCTGAAAAACAATAGAGCAATGCAGAAACATACTATTAATCTTATCATTTTAGCCATTCTTTAAGTTTTCTCTATTTGTTATCTATTGGCCAGTTTTGATATCAGTTTTTAGTGCTTGATTTTGAATTTTTAGGAGAGAGTTCTCACTAGACAGAAGCAGAAAAATGTTATTCAGTTACTTTTCTTTAATTCTTAATAGGAGTTTCTATGAGTCCAAAAAGAAATATTTTTCTTGTTCTTTTTCTCTTTATCTTTCAGGCAAAAGTTTTTGCCTTACCAATGGAGGCTGTGAAGTCAAATAACCTATTTGCTAAAGAGTCACTTGCTTTGAATTTAACTCAGGAAGGCTTAGACTTTGTTTCAAAAGTTTTACTTGATAAATTATCCGAAGATTTAAATGGAAAAAAGATTGATGATATTAATGTAAATATCCCTTTTGTCGCAAATATAAAGGTTGAACAGATAAAGTTTAATCTTAGCTTGGACTATTTGAAATTAGTGCCCCATGAGACAGGTTTAAAGATTTTAATTGGTCTTAAGAATGTGCATCTGGGTGTAGGTCATTTTAGGGCCTTTAATCCCTTTTTACCAAATGTGGGGACAAGCTGCTTCAACACTTCAATTGAATTGGGTAATGGATCTTTGGCTCCGATTGAAATGGATTTAGATGTTGCTGTCGAGAGTCAAGAACTTAAATTAAAGTTAAATGATTTTTATTTTCATTTGAATAATAAGCAGTACGTTTCATTTGGTCCTAGAGAGTGTCACGGTGTGTTTGGAATTAGGGACTACATGACTCAATTGGTAGTTAAGGAAGTCTTATCTTCTGCCAGAGTCCTTATCAATACGGGAACCCACTTAGCGGTTAAGGCCCTTTTTAAAAAGTTAGAAGAAGGGGCGAACTCATTTCTTAAAGAAAAAACCTTTCCCATAGAGATCCCTTTTATGAGTCATGGTGATTCTCCTAGTCTTTCGGCTCAGCTAGTCCCTGAAGAAGCGACTTTTGGAGCAGGAAAGATGGGTGTCGTCCTTTCAGTGAAGCTTCTCAATCAAGTAAGCGAGAAGTCTTTATCAAATATTGAAAACCTAGATGCTAACTTTTTACGCTACTTTTCAGTTTCAATTAAGCCTGAGTTGATTAACATTTTGTTGGAGGGCTTAAGAGAAAGTGGGTCGTTGCCAGAAATTGAGCTCAAAGAAGACATGCATGAGGTGATCGGTGCATTGGTTCATCGTGATGAACTCTCTAACTTCTTACCGGATTTGGAAAAAGCGAAACTAGACGAAGATAAACTAAAGCTTTTTGTTTCTCTTAGAAAAGCTCCTTCTTTATCAATCGGAGAAGGAGGAGATTTGTTATTGAATGCTCCAGGTTTAGACCTAAAGTTTTACGCCAAGAGAAACCAAAAATGGGAAGAATATTTTACTTTTGAATTTGATATGAAGTTAAATTTCGATATTAAGATAGAGTCTGAAAACCTTGATCTGTCATTTGCGGTTGAATCTTTAAACTTAAATGGTCGATGGGCATCTTCCTATGAACCCCAGGATAAGACTTTTTATAGAGAGGATGCTGAGGAGTCCTTTAAATCCCTTTTCTACATGATCTCTACGGAGTTAGAGGATTCAAGTATTTTGAAGGTTCCTTCCCTTGAGGTAGGAGATAGGGAAATTACGTTTAAAAACTTAAAATTAGATGATGGGTTTATTCATTTAGATATTATACCTTCCAACTAGTTTTTCTTTAGAGGGAGGTTAAGACCTCCCTCTAAGGTTGACGCCATTTTTTCTTGGAATTTGTTTTTTTGCATTGTCTCTCTTTTTAACTAAATTTTTTGTTAAGAAGCTTTTAGGATATAAATTTAGCTAAAAAGAAATAACCAGAAGGAAAAGGATACAAGTTTTGGTGAAGAGCCTAGAGGACTTTTTATTTTTTATTAAAAAAAATGGAAAAGAAAATATTTTTGACAAGCTCTATAGGGGTATTGAAAGAGAAGGTCTTAGGGTAGATCCAAAAGGGGTTCTTTCTGAGAAACCTCACCCTGGGATATTGGGTTCTGCATTGACTCACCCTAGTGTGACAACGGACTTTTCAGAAGCCTTGCTTGAATTGGTAAGTCCAAAGAAGGATTCTGTTCAAGGCTGCTACGAAAAGTTAAAGGACATCCATCATTTCGTTTATAAGCATCTGGAAGAAGAGTTTATTTGGTGTGGAAGTATGCCTTGTGTTGTAAAAGGAGAGTCTTCAATCCCTATCGCGTATTATGGAGAGTCCAATATTGGCAGGATGAAGACTATTTACAGGGAGGGCTTAAAGAACCGCTATGGAAGCTTAATGGAAGTTATCTCTGGAATTCATTTTAACTTAAGTTTTCCTGATGAATTTTGGGATGTATTCAAAGAGTTTCAGCTTTCTCAAGGAAAAAGTGTTGAGGGGACCCAAAAAGAGTTCATATCTAGGTCCTATTTTGGGTTGATTAGAAATGTCCAAAAATGGGACTGGGTAGTACCTTACTTTTTTGGTGCTTCACCGGCTCTTTGCGGCAGTTTTTTAGGGGCCTCTCAATCTATTCCTTCCTTTTTAGAAAAATTTGATGATAAAGGAACTTACTTTGCTCCTGAATCTACATCCCTACGGCTAAGTGGGATTGGTTATAAAAACTCTAATCAAGATCAATTGAATATTTCTTACAATAGCTTAAAGGAGTATGTAGATGGTCTTCAAAAGGCCATAAGTACGAAATATGGCCCATGGGAAGAGATCGGTTTAAAAGATGATAAGGGCGAATTTAAACAGCTAAACACGAATCTTCTTCAAATAGAGAATGAATATTACAGCACCATAAGGCCAAAAAGGATTGTTCCTTCAGGTACTTCGCCTAGTCTGGGTTTACTAGAGGGGGGGGTTGAATACGTAGAGCTTAGGTCCTTAGATATTAACCCTTACGCAGTTGCAGGCATTACTGAGGATCAAATAAGGTTTTTGGATATATTTTTAACCTATTGCCTTATTAGTGATGGGCCGCAATTTAGTAAAAGAGAATATGATTGTTATGAAAAAAACTTTTCATTAGTGGTTCTTGGTGGCCAAAATAGGGAGTTGCCACTCTTTAATGCAGATGGAGAATCAAGGCCACTAAGAGAACACTTAAAGGGTCTCTTTTCTGCCTTGGAAGTTGTGGTTGAGCTTTTAGAAAGTTCTGAAGAAAATCCAGGCGAATATAAAAGAGTCTTAAATAAGTATAGAAAGGTGTTTGAAGGGGAAGATTTAACCCTTTCAGANCTCATGGTCGAAGAAATGAGGTCCAAAAGAGTATCTTATTTTGAACTTATNTCAAGTTTATCAAAGAAGAATAAGCAGTTTTTTACGGAAAAAGAAATGGACTTGGGTAAAGAGAGGCACTTTATTGATCAATCTGAGAAATCTAAGGTTGAGCACTTAAAGATAGAGAGAAAGGAACGGGAACCTTTTGATATTTTTGTAAAGAAATACCTAGGCCGATAGATAAAGTTGGGCCAGCTCCCGTATTGAAACTAAGTGTTTTATCTTTCGAAATTGATCCTAACCCTTTTATAATGGCCCTTTCCTATTGAAGATGTTGATACACGTGGGTCATTATTCAAAAACTGGTGGATAACGTATCTGTCTGAAGGGGACATTGTATCAGTAATAACAGAGTTTTTTCTCTTTACTGCTTTATCTCTTAGTTTTTGTGCAAGGACTTCAAGTCTTCTTTCATGTGAATTGATAAATTCAGATGTATTGATTTGGATTGTAAAGGCCTTCTCTAAGTTAATTAATTTACTTAGATGTTTTCTAAGAAGGTACTCTAAAGAGCTTAAGAGTTCACCATCGTTAGCTGAAAATAAGGCTTCGTCTTCTCCTGTGATTTTTCCAATAAGCTTTTTTCCTTCCTTATTAACTTCGAAGTCTACGTTGAAGGGTGATTTGGCAAAGAAACCATTAAGGTACTCCGAGATGATTTCTTTATAGAGTGGCTTTATTTTGAACTCATACTTAACTTTTCTTGGTCCAATAAGTCCAAAATATTTCCTTCTACCTTTTTCTAATATCGTATTTTCTAAGAAAGACTGATTTTTGATCTTAAAGTGGTTCATCGCTTTCGATTCTGCATCTTTAAGGCTAGAAGAAGTGATTATTAGCTTTCTTTGTGAGAATGCTTTTTTATTTTTCAAATCTCTATCTTTATTTATCATTGTTTTTGAATCCTTTAGTTTGGTGGCATTAACTTTGCGCTTCTTGCTATCAATTGGTTGTGAGCTAGCTTCTTTTCTTTTTTCCTGTGCGCTATTTCTCTTGCCTACTTTCTTATTTTCAGGAGCTTTTCTTATATTATCCTTTTTCTTTCTTGATTTTTCCAGATCAATTATTTTTCCAGGTTTTCTTTCTAAGCTAGGTCTTTCTCCAATGTCAAAAATAAACATTTCGTTAGTTAGCTGCTCTTTTTCAACTTTCTCTTGAAGGACACTTTCAATAGCATCTAAGTTTTCGCAATCATAAAAACCACAGAAGCTTATTGCGCGACCTTCAGTTCCGGCTCTTCCTGTTCTTCCAATTCTATGAATGTAGTTTGAAGGGTCTTGTGGAAGGTCATAATTAATAACGAGGTTTACATCTTTAATATCTAGACCTCTTGCGGCAACGTCAGTACATACCAATATTTTTGTCTTTTTTGACCTAAAGTCAGAAAGGAGTTTGGTTCTCTTATTTTGTGCTAGGTCTCCAGAAATACCCTCAGCTGGAAAATTCAACTTCTTTAGCCATGTTGCAACGACATGAGTTTCGGACTTAGTATTGCAAAAGATAAGAGCATAGGCTTTCGTATTTTCCTTAAGAAGGTATGTCAGAAGTGGCATTTTTTCGTTATCACCAACCTGAGCAACAGTATGCTGAATTTTATCAACCACAAGATTTGAAGAAAGAAGATTAATCTGCTTTGGCTCTGCGTTGAAACGATAAGCGATGCTAGACAGCTCATGGTTCCCAGTTGCTGAAAACATCATCAATTGTCTTTCTTTAGGTGTTTGGTAAAGAAGGAAGCAAATTTCGTCCTTAAAGCCCATATCTAGAAGCCTGTCAGCTTCATCAAGTACAACACCTTTGACTGTTTTGAAGTTTAGGATTTTTTGTTGAAAAAGGTCTTTAAGCCTCCCTGGAGTAGCAATTAGAAAGTGAGGCTTTTTAGAAACAGATTCTTTTTGTTTTTGTATATTTTCTCCACCAATGAGAAGGGAAGATGTAATGCCTAATGATTTACCTATTGATTTGCAAACTTCGTGGGTTTGCTGGGCAAGTTCTCTCGTTGGGCTTAAAACGATGTATTTAATTTCTCTAGAATTGCTGTCTTGCTCTTTAAGTATTTTGTTAATGAGTGGAATTATAAACGCTGCAGTTTTTCCGCTTCCTGTTTCGGCAAGTGCTATTATATCTTCAGATTTTTTTAAATGAGGGATAACATCTTTTTGAATAGGTGTGGGTGTCTTGAATTGAATATTTTCTAGAGATTGGAGGAGAGGGTTTTCAAGGTTTAGTTGTTCGAAAGTAATTTCTGACATTTTAGTAATATTACCTATTTTGATTGTTTAAAGGTTAGTTTCAATGATTATTAAATTTTTTAGGCTAATAAAAGGGTGTTTTTAAAATATTTTGAACTTTTTAACTAAAATAAGGCGGGGAGTCAAGAAAATTGTTGGCTTATGGGCCTAATTACAGGATTTTTGTGTGCTGCGCATGGGTGCTGCGCTTTGAGTATTAGTTTATGTGGGGCTCCCAAGTTCCTTTGGCCCAGTTGAAGATCTCGTAAGGCTTAAATCGGTTTTTATAGGCCATAGACGGATTTGATGGTATGAAGTACCCAAGATAATAGAAAGGAATAGAAAGCTCTCGGGCGTAATTAATTTCATATAAAGCACTAAAAATACCTAAACTTCTCTTTGAACAATCTGGGTCAAAAATAAAATAAACACTGCTTAAACCCTTATGGCCTATATCGAGAAAGCCTACAGCGATAAGTTTTTCATTAAGAGTGTATTCCATTTGAAATGAAGGACAGGACACATAAAAGTGAGAAATTTTAAATTCACCGGGAGTACTTTCCTGATTAAATCTTGTTTTTGAATGTTTAAGATAAAGTTCAAATATATCGTCTCTATATTCCAGAGGCTTGATTTTGATTTCAATATCACTATTTTTTTTTAAGATTTTCTTTTGGGAATTAGTTGGAATAAATTCATCTGTTAAAACTCTTAGAGGAAGACAAGAAGTACAATTAGGGCATTTGGGCCTATAGAAATAGATTCCAAATTTTCTCCAGCCTGTTTCCAATAGTTCATCTAATTCAGCTTTTGATAAATTATAAGCTAAGAAAAATTCGTTGCATGAATCCTTTCCATCAATATAGGGGCAAGCAATAATTGGGCTTATCTCTTTTTTTAATAAAACCTTCATATATAGATTTTATTATAGAATTGAGAATAAGTCATTTAGGCCAATGGTTAGGCTCGGGTTAAAAGAATGACTGTTTCATAGTGCTGTGTTGAAGGAAAGAGGTCAAATAAATGTATTTCATTTAATTTGTAGCCTAGTTTAACGATTGGTTCCAAGTCTCTTTTTAAAACAGATGGGTTGCATGAAATAAGAAACAAAAAGTTAGGTTTGAAGTGCTCTATCCATGTATCGAGACCCTTTATCCCGGCCCTTGGAGGGTCAACGATTATGCCCTCAACTTTTTTACTTTTGGTTAGTTGGATTAAGTCTTTCAAAATATCTTTTTGGTAAAGGTTTCTTTTATGGAAGGTCTGATAGGTTGAAAGAGTTTGGCCATTTAATTGGCAATTATCAATAACAATGACAGGTGATTTGAATTGTCTTGTTAAATTGCCATTACCCCCAAATAAGTCTAGCACGATATTTTCATTGGAGCCTTCTAAGAGAGACTTAACTTTTTGAGTTAGAAAATCTTTTAACTTAAGATTCATTTCTTCAAAGACCTGGGTAAACCCTAGGTGAGCATAAGGTTTGTTAACAGCTATAGATTGAGAGTTTTGATCCTTATTATAGATTTCTATATGTCCTCTTTTGTAACGAGTTGAATGATTGTGCTTTTTGACTACTTCAAGCCATTTTTTGCCAGTGTATAGGGACTTTAATTCAACTTCCGTTTTTGGGCTTAAAATTTTACAGTTAGGGATTTCAATAATTTTTTTTAACTTAATATTTTTTAGCCCCAATTTCTTTTTTGTTAAATCGTAGTGAAGTTGGACTCTATTTCTGTATTGGAATCTTCTAATTGCTGAGTGAAGGCTAACTTCAGGTCTTACGAGTAAGTTTTTTGTGAGAGGCAAGAGGTGCCTCTCTAGGGATTTCTTTTTAAAAGAGACTTCGCTTTTGTAGGGTGTGTGCAGGTACTGACAGCCAGGGCATTCCCAGTAGTGTGGGCACTCAGGTTGGATTCTATCGTTCGATTTTACTTTAAGGTCATCCTCACTTTTAATAAATCCAAAAGAAACGCCCTTAGTTTCTTTAAAGATTGTAACCTGGCCTTTTTCTCCCGGAAGAGTTTTTTCAATGAAAGTTATTTTGTTTTTCTTTGAGACACCTTGACCAAGAGGGTCCATATGTTCAACTTCAAACGGTCTTTGCTCCAAAAGGATTCTCCGTGAAAATAAAAAAAAAGGAGGTATAGGCCTCCTTTTTTAAAAAAGAATATCTAAGTTTTTTTTAGATTGCTTGAATTCCTAGCTTAGTGTTATTTTTTGCTTGAAAGCCTTTTTGAAATTTAGTCCATTCATTGTGAACTTCAGCTTTTGAGCCTGAGTGAAATTTCTTAACCAGATTATCTTCAGCTCCATAGCGAAATGTAAAAGCTCTTGTTTTTAGGTTTTTATATGTTTCCTGGACACGAGTAGTATGTCTGGCATGATCATCAACGTGAACAATGCAGGGGCTTTTGTATTTATATTTTTTCATTAGGACCTGAGTCATTTCACCCTTATGTTGTCCTGCTGTCATAAAAACGCCTTTTGTAAACATAACCTTTCTTTGCTTTTTCTTGGAGTCCTTGCCAAATGGAAGAAAGAACTCTTTGCTTCCTTTCCCTAAAGACGATTTTGAAAAGTCTAAACTGTTTTTATTTAGCTCCCTTAATGTTGCTTTCATATTGTTGCCACCTCTTGAAGTGAGAATAACAACTTTGTGTCCACTCTCTTGAAGCTTTTTGACAAAGCCAACAGTTTTGTCTTCAACAGGTCTCATTCCCCCATTTAGAAATAATTCCTCTGTGATATTAAGAAGGGTGTAGAAGTCTTTTGAAACTTTGAATTTAGATTCTGGGTTCTTATCGTCACTTTTTAAAAGCTTAGATTGCCAGGTGAACCATTGGTCACTTCCAAGAGGCTTTTCCATGGCCAACAATGTATTATCAAGATCTAAAAAAACAAGAACGTTACTTTCCCCACCACATGATTTAGAAATTTTTTCAATTGATTTTTCAACAACTGAAATTTTATCAGTGTCATAATGACCCTGTAATTTTTTTTCTTTACAGGCCAATGAATTAACTGCAAAAAGAGTCGATAAAATGGGTAGTGCGAGTGTTTTAAGTTTCATACTTTTTTCTCCAAAAGAAAACTCGATTAGTTATAGATTCCTCTTAGTTTGCTTTCGGAAATTTGTCAAAATAAATAGTTATATTTGTTTTTTTTTCACACTTTTAGCGATGATTTTAGGCCTTAACTGCTGATTTCTTTTTTGGTCAAATCGATTAGAAAAACTCTAATTCTATCAATGGTTTCCATTGAAAAATCGGTTAAAATGTTGGGGTTATATGGTAAGTAGTCGTAAAGAATTTGATCAAAAAAAGACTGAATGGCCTGCATGCCTAGATATAACTCCGCAAAATATTCAATGTCACCTTCATTCCATTTATCTACGAGTGGATTTAAGTCACTATGGCTTGAACAAAAGTTACATCCCTCGCATTGCCCATCGTTGATAATGTATTGAAGGTGGGATTCTGTTTCGAGGGCGATATGAGCTTCTCTTTCTGGACTTCCTTTTTCAAAGAGTTCTATGTAATTTTCAATCAAGTTTAGATCTGATCGCTGAGCTTCTATGAAAAAGCTTTCACGGAAAGAAGTGTAGAGTGAAGAGAAAATGATATCTTCAAGAAGAAACAGAGAAAGCTCTTCTTCATTCTTGGACTCATTTTTAAGTTGGTTAAAACCCTCAAGGGCAAAATAAATTGGATGTGAATCTGACTTTTCCAGATCTTTTAAAAAATCATATATTTCCTGAGGAAACTCTTCAACTTCTTGATTGATAGCTTTATTTTTATCAACTGTTTTATTTCGTTTAAAAAATTCCATAATAAACCCCCTAAACTTTATACTAGTATTATTTTATATTTTATTTTGAATAGTTTTCAGGCGGAATTATGATTTAAGTTTTAAATTATGCTTTAACTTGATCTTTTTGGTTTGTTAAATACACGAGTGGTAAGCTTTTTTGACACTAATTAATTTTGTTTTTAAAATCATGGTTTGAAATCTTTTTGAAAAAGGATTCTTCGTGGTTGAAAAAAATTTTCCTTTAAAAAAAATACTTGATATTTTCTCTGCACACTCAAGGAAAGGGGATCTAGAAGAATTGGAGCGCCAGGGGTCTATATCCAAATCCAAAAGATTTCGTTCCGGTGCTATTGTAAAAAAGGGGTGGGGTATTGAATCCTTGCCTCAGATAGGTGAGCACATAGGTTTTTTTCCAAGATTTTCCCAACCAGTTGCAGTTTCCGTTTTTACTACTAAAGGCGGAGTTTTAAAAAGTACGCTTGCTTTAAATTTAGCAAGGGTTGCTGCTTTGCATAATGTAAAGACATGCGTGGTAGGTTTGGATATCCAGGGGGATATCACCACGGCACTAGGTTTTGAAAATGATATAGAAGATTCAGAGGACTTACGCTCGATACTGGACCGATTAAACAACACCAAAGGTTTGGCTGATTTGTTTAATGGGCAAACCAGGTTAGGAGATGTAATTCAACCTACAGATTTAGATAAACTTTTTCTAATACCAGAGACTCCTGAGTTAGTTGCTATGAATGATTCTCTAGGGAATATTCACCGGAGAGAATTTTGGATCAAGGAAAAAATAGTCGATAAGTTAAAAAAGGATTTCGATTTAATTATCATGGATTGTTCCCCTAATTGGAATCAACTTACAACCAATGCATTGGTTGGTTGTGATGTTCTTATTTCTCCTTTGGAATGCAAAATAAATAACTTTAGGAATTTTAAAGTTTTTAGACATTTTTTGAATGAGTTTAAAGAAGAAATGAAAATGTCTTTTAAGACTATATTTGTTCCAACTAGGTTTAGTGTGAATAGAAAACTAAGTCTAGAAATTAGAAACTGGTACGAAAATAATGTAGAAGGCTGTACACAATGCGGTTTAAGAGAAAGTGTGTTGGGTGAAGAAGCAACAGCTTTGTATAGCTCTGTTTTAGAGCATGTTCCTGGAAAAGTTCCAGCTAAGGAAATGAAAAATCTTCTTCAAGAGATTCACTCTATTGTTCAAGAAAACCTAGACCAAAGAAATCAAGGTGATTTTTATTCAATGAATGGATACAGTCCAATGGGAAACGGTGACCCTGTTTTTGGGAGAGAGTTTAAGTAAAGAGCTTAGTTAGAGCTTAGGTAAAGAGTTATGGCCATTTGTCTTGATGATCTAAAGAAAAATAAGAAGGGTTCAAAAGACACTCTTAGGTCCGCTAAACCGAGGTCTTTGAGGCCATGGGAGTCTTATGATGAAATTGAAGGCCAGACAAGAACTGTGGGTGCACAAGAAGCTGTTGTAAAAGCAAGAGAAATCGTTAAGTTAAACAATGAAATGGTTGAGGGACTTAGGGAAGGCGTTAAATCGGCAGAAAAACTAAAAGAGCTCGATAAGAAACTAGAAGTTAACACCTCTTTTGCTTCAAATTCTAAGTCAACTGGAAAAAAACCTTATAAAATAAAAAGTAAGAGTGGAATTTTTGGTCTTTTTCGAGATATCTTTAGGAACTAGAATTTTGTCCTGCAGCGAGGTTTCAAGAGATGAAAAAAAGAACTAAAAAAGTTAAAAATAGTGAGTCAGAAAGAAAGAAAACTCATAAAAAACAAAATTTTAAGGAAGCTAAATCTTTTGGAAAGGTCCAACTATCAGTTCTTTTGCTAATGATAGTGGGTTCAATTTTCTTAGTTTTTCTCAATATGAATTAATTACTTTTTAATGTATTTCTTCACCATGCTCTTGTTTAGGCAGTTCATGACTTCTTGACCATATTTGGCTTTGATTTTTTTTTCAGTAACTTTTGAAAATGAAGTGAGCAAATAATTAGTGGCTCTTTTGCATTGTTCTAATGTGATCCTTAGTTTTATTCCTTTGCAGTATTTTTTGAAGTCATTCGCTTTTGTTCCGGCTGCAGCATTTAGTCCTTTGGCCTGTTTAAAAACTAAACTTTGACATGAGTTTGAGTCGTATTCTTTTTTGCATGAGGTTGATATAATTAATAAAATTATAATCGGGAAGCTTTTCATATAAAACCTTTTAACATACAACACTAAATTAGTTCCTAAAATAGAAAATGGTACCATGAATTATGAAAATTATAGAATACTATTTTGATTTTTTGTCCCCCTACTCCTATTTGTCATGGCAATGGATTAAGGAAAATAAACAGAGGCTTTTAGAAAAAAAGATTGAAGTTTATTTTAAGCCTGTCATTTTATCTTCAATAATTGGACATTTTGAAACCAAGGGTCCTGCTCAAATTGAAACAAAAAGGAATTACCTTTTTAAAGATTGTTTAAGATTTTCAAAGTTGAACAAAGTTCCTTTTACGACTCCAAGAAAATTACCTTTTAATTCTCTTTACGCTCTAAGATCTAGTCTCGTCGAAAATGTCGGAAAAAGACAATTTGAAATTATAGACTTATTTTTTAAAAAAGGTTGGGCCGAAGGACAAGATATTGGTGATCCTGAAAACCTGATTAAATTTTTAGTCGAGGAAGGTTTTCCTGGTGAAGAGATATTGGATAAAGTGAATAGTAAAGAAATGAGAAAAGCCTTAAAGGTAAACGTTAAAGAAGCTTTATCTAAAGGAGTCTTTGGAGTTCCAAGTTTTGTCATTGGTGACGAATTGTTTTGGGGCAATGATTCCATTCCTTACATGGAATCTTTTTTGGAGCAAGAAGATAGTTTGGATGTAAATAAATACGATGAATTTTTGAGAGATCATCCTTTTCAATAAACTTTAGAGCGAAACTTACTTTTCAGCAATAATACAAAACCTTATGGGGGCAGGATGTCCTTCTATAGTTTTTGTTATGTCTTTTGGGTTTAGAAAATCCTTAAGTGTTTGATGGGGGGGAGGGCACCAGTCTGTGTTTCTTTGCTCGTCAAAGTTGAGTTCGGAAGAGGAGATGACTTCCACATTTTTAAATTTTGCTTTTTTTAACCAATTGACCGAGCAGCTTACTGTTGGGATAAACCAAATATTTCTCATTTTTGCATATCGGTCTTCGGGAAAAAGAGCATAAGGAGCTTCCCCAGGTATACCTATCGTTTCGAAAATAACCCTTCCGCCAGGTTTAAGAGCTTCTCTTATTGTTGTGAGTTGTTCAATTGGGTTTTTATGATGATAAATGATTCCCATATAAAAGATATCATCAAAAAAATTTTTAAAGTGCTTTACGTGCTCAACTCCCCAAAGTTCAAAAAAAGTGTTTGGAAAATTTGTAAAAGATTGGATTAGCTTAAATTGGAGCAGACAACGAACAACAGGATCTAAACCCAACACCATTTCAGGATTGTGTTCCATCATTTTGAAAATAAAATAGCCATTATTACAGCCAATATCAAGGATTCTTCTTCCCTTTAACGAACCTAAGGCTTTTTCAATTCTGTTCCACTTAAAGTCTGACCTCCATTCCCCATCTATTTTTATTCCAAATAAATTAAAAGGGCCTTTTTTCCATGGGATAAGGTTTTTAGATTGCTCTAATAACTCGTTATACTGATCACCTGACAAGTCGTCTTTTTTTCCAATTTTAATATCTGGCCCTGTGGAATCAAAAGACGGTGTAAAAGAAAGTGAAGGGAGAAGATTTAATTGCTCCCAAAGTTGGCTTGTATTTTTTCTGAGAGGCCAAGAATTTCTTTCCTCTGAAACTTTTTTCAGGGAGTCTATATCACAACAATTTTTGAATGAGTTTAAATAATCAAAAATTTCCATTTACTTAATTCCTATAAAACTGGAAAAGTTATACCATTGAAAAATAGTTTCAAATGACTTGAACCCTGCTTCCTTTATTAACTCTTTCTGTTCTTTAATTGTATTTGGAATGAGAAAATTTTCCAAAGCTTCTCTTTTTTGCATAATTTCTAAGTTGGAGTAGCCATTTCTTCTTTTGAAGTCATAATAAAGATCTGTAAACAGAGTATGAACATTCAAGGATTCAGGTTTTACCTTCTCACTCATTATAAAGATACCTCCTTTTTGGAGGCTGTTATAAACCTTCTTTAAAATAGTTAAGCGGAGGTCTTTTGGAATAAACTGCAGGGTATAGTTCATAATAATAAGCTTTGAGCTTTTTAATTCTACATCTTGTATTTTTCTCTGAAGGAGCTCATATTTGAGACCTTTTTCATTTGAGAGTTTTTTGTGACATTCATTGATCATGCTTGGACTGTTATCAATTCCAATAAAAAAGGGAGATCTTTCCGAGCTCGGTAGTGCCTGATGAATTAGTTTGATTGTAGATCCTGTAGAACAACCAAGATCATAGATAACTTCATCTTTAAAGTTCATTTTTCTATAAATATCTATAATTATTTTATGGATTTCTTTATAGAAGGGTACCGAGCGGGCAATCATGTCATCAAACACCTGAGTGACTTCTTCATTAAACTCAAATGTTTCAATAGTTTCTTTTTTCTTGGAAAATACTTTGTCTATCATTGCAGTTTCTTCTCTAACTTTTGGATATTTATTAAAGGTGAAATTAATTTTTGGCCTTTATATATATTCATGTTTGGAAAGAGAAGAGTTTTATTGCGGCAAGGTAACGGGTTTTCGTAAAGAGTGGAAAATAAACCAAAAATTAAACTATTTTTATTGAAAATTGAACATAATTTTCTTTCAAAACCTTATTTCAAAATGTATCTTTTAAGCCGCTAGAGTGGATGAAGGGACCTTTTTGGGAGCTCCTTTTAAGAATTGTTCATTTTCTCTTCTTTTGAGTGGCGTTGCCCAAAAATGAAAGTAACTTTTTAAACAAACTGGTATTTAAAAAGCCAGGAGAGGTTGATTCATTGAAAAATCCACTTGACACTAATTTAGAGGTTTGGATTCTTGATAATGACCAACGCCTCCACACCTCCTACAAAAAGATTCTTAATTTAAGATACAGAACCAGGTTCTTTTTTTCCTTAGAAGATTTTGCCGAGGCTTTTTATAAAGAAAGCTATCGGTGTTCATTCTTAATTGCTGAATTGATTTTGAAGGATGGAAACTTTTTAGACTTTTTGGGTAAGTTAAAGAGTAAAGGGTTTTTTAAGGTTCCAACTTTTATTGTTTCGTCAGTAGATGACCTAGATGTTATGAGATTTTGCTTTAAAGAGGGAGTTATAGACTATTTGACGAAACCTTTTAAACCGAATGAGCTTTTGGTTAAGATAGAAAATATTTTTAAAAAGGAAGATAGCAAGCCCTTGGTTTATGAGGGGCAGGAAAGAGATGTTACTATAAATGGCAAGCAAGTTAAGAATTTGACTTTAAAGCAATTGCAAGTTTTATCACTTTTTTTAAAGTCTCCTGTAAGGTGCGTAAACCGTAAAGATATCCTTAAAAAAGTTTGGGGGTCTACATCTGTTCATCCTAAAACTGTTGACGTTCATTTATATAATTTACGAAGAAAGTTAAGTCCCATAGGTTTCCAAATCAATTCTAAAGGTCCAGGGAGGTGGGCTTTAGTTCAAAAAGAAGCTTCGAAAAATCCAGAAAATTTCTTGTCTTAGCCTTTGTTGCAAATAGATTCTATTTTTGATGACACATCTTGTATTAAAAGGAAAAAGTTTTTGTTGAAAAACACCCTCTTTTTTCTGTAGATAGAAGGCTGGGTTTTAAAATTCGGTAGTCATATTGTATAATACAGTGTGTTATCTTGTCTTTATTTACATCACAAAATTCTTAAGGGGTAGAGAATGGCTCAAAACGTAAAAAAGAAGTTGAATGTTGGAGGAAGAGATTATTCTATCTTCAGTTTGAAGGAGGCTAAAAGTTTAGGTCTCTCAAATATTGATAAGTTGCCAAAAAGTTTAAAGGTTTTGATGGAAAACCTCTTAAGAAAAAAAGATGTAACAAGTGTTAAGTGGGAAGACGCTGAAGCCCTAAATGAGTGGGCAAATACAGGATCCTTAAAAAGAGACATTTCTTATTATCCCACAAGGGTCTTAATGCAGGACTTCACAGGAGTGCCAGCTGTTGTCGATCTAGCGGCTTTAAGAGAAGGAATGGTTAAGCTAGGTGGAAAAGCGGAAGGAATTAACCCTCTGAATCAGGTCGATTTGGTTATTGACCATTCTGTTATGGTTGAAAACTTTGGAGATAAAGACGCTTTTGAAAAGAACGTTAAATTAGAATTTGAAAGAAATAAGGAACGTTATCAATTTTTGAAATGGGGCCAAAAGGCTTTTAAAAACTTTAGAGTTGTTCCTCCGGGGACAGGTATTGTTCATCAGGTGAACTTGGAATATTTAGCAAAAGTTGTATGGACGAAGGATGAGGACGGAGAATGTGTTGCTTATCCAGACAGCCTCGTTGGGACAGATAGCCATACGACCATGATTAATGGTCTGTCCGTTCTAGGATGGGGTGTTGGTGGTATTGAAGCGGAAGCTGCTATGCTTGGACAATCCATAACTATGCTTATTCCAGATGTTGTAGGTTTCAAGCTTACAGGTAAACTAAGCGAAGGTGCGACAGCAACAGATTTAGTTTTAACTGTTGTGGAAATGCTTAGAAAGCATGGGTGTGTTGGGAAGTTTGTTGAGTTTTATGGACCTGGCATGTCAGATTTGTCTCTTGCTGATAGAGCAACGCTCGCAAATATGGCGCCTGAATATGGAGCGACTTGCGGCTTTTTTCCTATTGATAAAGCAACGATTGATTACCTAGAGTTTTCTGCAAGAGACAAGGAAACTGTAGAATTAGTTGAGGCCTACGCTAAAGAGCAGGGGTTGTGGGCGGAAGCAAATGACCCTGATCCTGTTTTCACATCAACTGTTGAACTAGATATTAGTACTGTTGAGCCTTGTATTAGCGGACCTAAAAGACCTCAAGATAAAATTCTTCTTTCTTCTGGAGCAGATAGTTTTGGGAAAACTCTTAATGAGATGTTTAAAGTTCCTGCTGGCGAATCAGAAAAAGGAGAGAAGGTTGAAGGAAAGGATTTCGATGTAAACCATGGTGATGTAGTTGTTGCCGCTATAACTAGCTGTACGAATACTTCTAATCCCTCGGTAATGTTAGCTGCAGGGTTGGTGGCGAAGAAAGCCCATGAAAAAGGCGTTAATGTTAAGCCTTGGGTTAAAACGTCTTTGGCTCCTGGTTCTAAAGTTGTCACCGATTATCTAATTGAGTCTCATCTTCAAGAGCATCTTGATGCTCTTGGCTTTAACCTCGTAGGCTATGGCTGTACAACCTGCATTGGAAACTCAGGTCCACTTAACCAAGAAATATCTGATGCAATAAATAAAGCTGATCTAGTGGCTTGTTCAGTTCTTTCTGGGAACAGAAATTTTGAGGGAAGGATCAATCCAGATGTTAAGGCAAATTATCTTATGTCTCCACCTCTTGTTGTTGCTTATGCCATTGCAGGTAATATGAATGTTGACTTAACGAAGGATCCATTGGCGAAAGATAAGGATGGAAATGACGTCTTTTTGAAGGACATCTGGCCATCTAATGAAGAAGTACAGCAAGTTCTAAACAAAAGTCTGACTTCTAAGATGTTTAAAGACCGTTATGCTGATGTTTTTAAGGGCGATGAATATTGGCAAGCGGTTAATACCTCTGAGGGGGAGAAGTACTCTTGGGAAGAAGAGAGTACTTATATTAGAAATCCAAGTTTCTTTGATAATATTGCTGATGGAACTTTTGACTCTTTCGAGGTCAAAGAAGCTAGCATCCTAGCCCTTATGGGTGACTCAGTTACAACTGATCACATTTCTCCAGCTGGTAGAATTGAAGAAGATGGCCCAGCAGGTAGATACTTAAAAGAAAACTCAGTGAAGACTCATGATTTTAACTCCTATGGTTCAAGAAGAGGTAACCATGAAGTTATGATGAGAGGGACATTTGCTAACATAAGAATTAGAAATCTCATGGCGGAAGGAAAAGAGGGTGGCTACACAAAGCATATTCCTTCAGGTGAAATCATGTCTATCTATGATGCCGCCATGAAATATAAAGAAAGCAAGACTCCTCTGGTTGTTATTGGTGGTAAAGAATATGGCACGGGCTCCTCAAGAGATTGGGCTGCCAAAGGGACATTACTTCTAGGAGTTAAGGCCGTTGTTACGGAAAGTTTTGAAAGGATCCACAGGTCAAACTTAATTGGAATGGGTGTACTGCCTTTAGAGTTTACTAGTGGTCAGACTAGAGAAACCTTTGGTTTGGATGGTTCTGAAGTCGTAAGTCTAAAACAAATTGGTGAACTTGCCCCGCAAATGAAATTTGAAGCTGAATTCAAAACAAAAGATGGATCGGTTAAAAAGGCTGAGCTTCTAAGCCGAATTGACACGGCTGATGAGCTTGAATACTTCAAGAATGGTGGAATTCTTCAGTTTGTTCTTCGAAATATAAAATCGAAAAATTAAAAAAATGCCTAAATTATGACCCTATGTGAAGTGTTTTTCCTTAGGGTCATGCTCTCTTTACCTTGACAATTTTACGGCCGACAAATTAGACATTACAATGTCCATTATTTTTATTTATTACCAAATAAAGGTACCCTTTATGATTTTAAAAATTGGCCTTCTTATTTCATATTTTCTTTTTTACTCAACGAGCTCTTTTTCTATGTCTGCATGGGATAAGAACAATGAGCCTGAATTAATGAGAGGGAATTATACAAAAGATTTTAGAAAATTACCTCTTTCGGGAAAGGTTTCAGAAAAGCTTTGGAGTGGAGACTACTGGCCTAGTTATCATGGTGGAATCACTTATAGGTGGAACCAGGAGATTGCTTCTGAAGAAAATGAAGTTGAGCGTTATGGATATTCTGTTTTAAAGGCNTATGANCTCAAAGACTTTAATTTGTCCACATTATCTCCTTCTGANAAATATGATCTTTANCTTGGTGATCTTGACTTCACTCTNACCAGGTATGAAAGACAAAGGACTCAAATTTTAAAAACNGTGAAAGGCTCACCTGAGTACAATAAAAAGTTTAAAATTCCTGAGTGGGAAGGGNTGTGTCATGCCTGGGCACCGGCNACGATTCACTACAAAAACCCAGAACCTGTTGAGGTCATAGGGCGTTTAGGGCATGTGATTCCTTTTGGATCTTCTGATATCAAAGCTCTTTTGACTTATAATGTTCACCTTAATGACAATCCAAATATTGTTTTTCTTGGCTCAAGGTGTAACTTAGATTTTTCTAAGTTAGAAGAAAAATTGAAGAAAGGTTTAATTACTGAAGAGGAGTATGAAGCTGCTATAAGTAGATCCCAGTGTAAGGACACTAATGCAGGTGCTTTCCATGTTGCCTTAACAAATCAAATTGGACTCAAAGATGAGAGCTTTATCATTGATATAACTCGCGATTTAGAAGTTTGGAACCAAGCCGTTCAGAGTTACTCAAGTCAAGTTTTGGATGTTCGCAGGGGGCCTTCTGAAGGAGCAGCTCCGGGAACCGTAAAAGAAGTTCTTTTAAAGACAACGGTCGATTATATAACAGAAATTCCTCACTCATGGACAAATGAAATTCCTGAGGACTCTATTGATAAAGCTGAATATACCTATTGGCTTGAAATTGACAGAAAGGGAATGATTGTAGGTGGCTCTTGGGAGTCTTTTGAAAGGCCAGACTTTATTTGGAAACAAGGGATCACCCCTTTTGTTGGCTTCTTTGAAGCCTTTAAGCCAATTTACAATAAATCTGTTAATAAAAAAGGTGATTTTCTTAAAGATAAGTGGAGAAAAGTTTCAAGGAAAGTTGGTCGTGACCAGTTACTTAAGAAAAAATTTGTAAGAGGACTTAAAGGGGAGCTGCTGAGAAAAAAGCTATTAAAAGCTGCTAAGATGGCCCTTCTAAAAAAGAAGTTTTTGAAAACTTTAGAGGAAGAAAGAAAAAAGAAGAGAGTAAAAAGACTACAGCAAAAACTTAAAGCTTTTGCTAAAGACACCGGTAAAGCGAAAACCGCCGTTAACAAAATCAAAGGCGAATATCTTAAGACAAAATGGAAACAAGATGCTCTTCTGAGTTTAAAGATAAAAAAATCATTGAAAACGTTGAGAGGAAAGGCCCTAGCAACAAGACTGAGAAATCAATTTTTACGTTCTCTCTATTTAAGAAAGGCTTTAGCAAGTTGGAAGGGTCAAGTTGTTGAAAGAAACTTTTATAAAAATGTTAAAAAGGTTGTTGATGCTAAAAAACTTTCTAAGAAACTTAAGTCAGAAGTTCTGAAAACCCGTTTACAGAAAAAAATTGGAACTGTTTTAAAGGCCAAGGACTTTGGAGACAGACTAAAGTCAAAAGTAGTTGTTGGAAAATGGACTCAATCGGTAGACAAGGTTTCAAAAAAGCGCTCAGCTGTTTCCCGCTTTAAGGGAGAGCTTGCTGAGAAAGAACTTGCTTCCTCTTTGAACAAATTTAAAAATGTTGACCGCTTCCGCAATGCTCTTAAAAATAAGGTAAAGGAAAAGAAAAAGCTTCAACTTGCTATTTTCCAAGCCATCAAAGAAGGGAACAGCCGTTTCTTTTTCAAAAATATCGATTCAGTTGATATTTTTGAAGTTAATAAAAAAGGCCAAAATGCCTTCATGTTAGCCGCTAAATATTCACGTATGAGTATGGTTGAAGCTTTGCTTCAAAAAGGTGGTAAAGAACAAATCAATCAGGTTGATAAGTTCGGAAGACATGCGCTTTCTACTCTTCTTCTACAGCTTTCAAGAGACTTTGAGTCTGTAAAAGACAAGGACGCTCAGAAAATACTGGTTAATGATGCTTTCAAAGTTGTTCGCTTGCTCGTAAAAAATGGAGCGGATGTTAACAAGAAGGATTTAAGCGAAAGGACCCCAAGATATTATGCCCGTCTCATTAGAAAAATAACGAGAAGGTATACCAAAAAGATAGACCGCTACTTAAAAGACCGTGGCGGTAGAAAAAGGTAGGAAGGGTCAGAGGAACTTTATGAAGAGTTTGCAGGAAACTTACGCTCCTTCAAGTACATGCTTTGGTTGTAGTCCTTCAAATGAAAAGGGGCTTAAAATCCGTAGTTTTGCTGAAGGAGATAAGGTAACTGCAGTATGGACTCCAAAAGATCATCACGAGGCTTTTCCAGGCGTTTTAAATGGGGGAATTATTGGGAGCCTCTTAGACTGCCATTGTAATTGGGCTGCTGCGTGGCATATTATGAACGGCTTATCCTTGGATAAGCCTCTTTGCACGGTCACTGCCCATTATTCTATAAAACTGCTTCGCCCCACACCCTCTAAATCAGAAGTGCGTTTAGAAGCTTATATTGACGAATATGATGGACGTCATAAAGCTAATGTAAAAGGGACCCTATTTGTTGACGACAAGGCTTGTGCGACTTGTGAGGGGCTTTTTGTAGCCGTTAAAGAGGGTCACCCTGCTTATCATCGTTGGGGGTAGTTTTGACTTCGAAAATAAAACCAATCCTAATTATTTTTGGGCTTCTTTTGACCGGTTACCTGACGATTTGGGCCCTCTTTGACTTTAATATTTCTACGGGGAAGCGAGTTGGGAATCTCGTTAAAATATCCAAAAAGGGAAAGTTCATTTTTCTAAAAACTTGGGAAGGGACTTTGGATGAGGGCAGTGGTGATAAGCTGACCTATTACTTTTCTGTTAAAAACGAGAAAGTGGCACAGGAGCTTTTTTCTTATCAAGGTAAACAGGTCACACTCTATTACGAACAACACTTTTTTGGTTGGCCAAGAGAGACAAATTACGATGTTGTTGCCTGGACTCCAAAAGATCAACAGGTCACTGTATCAGATGGGGCTTCATCATCGTTCAACGAAGTTGTTTCAGTCGTAAGCCGCACTTTATTTTGTTCTTTTCTAGGAGCACTTTATAAAGACAAGGAACTCTATAACAGGGTAAAAGAATTCGTAAAAGTTGAAAATATGTATGTTTATAAGCAATATGATAAGTGCAACGATTAAGAGGCTTTAGTTTCTTTGTCAAATTCAGATAATTTTTTCTCACAGTATTCTTTGATAATTTGATTAAAGGCGGGAGATTGGGAAAGCCTGCCATCCTGAATGAGCTTTAAAATTTTACCCATAATTTGTTTATTGGAATTACCCTCTCTTTTCCAGAGGACCACCAGAGCTTTTGTTTTAAGAAAATGCTTGTGTAATTCTTTTTTCTTCATTGGTTCAGTTCCTTCATTGAAACGTGCTATCCAGACTGAATCTAAAAGTTCCATCTTTCTTAAGATGCATATCGACTTTTTTGATAAATTTTGAAGAAAAAAAATAAAAAGGGTAAATAAGAAATATTGTGAGAAGAGAAAATGGCGGGAGCGAAGGGACTCGAACCCTCGGCCTTCTGCGTGACAGGCAGACGTTATAACCAACTTAACTACGCCCCCGTAATGCCCTCTCGAGTTCATAGAATATAGGTACCTTTCAAATTATCGTCAAGAAAAAAATCACCATTCCAACAGATTTTTATTTCTTTAAAGATAGTGTAGTGTGTTTGATTAATTTATTTCATTTTTTGATCAGTAAAGTTGAGTGTCATTATGAAAATTTTTATTACAGGAGGGACTTCAGGAATCGGTTGGGCCCTCGCAGAGTATTACATTAATGAAGGGCATCAAGTAGGGGTTTGTGGAAGGGATTTGAATAAGTTACCAGAGGCTTCCAAGCCTTTCCTTGGGAAAGAGTTGAGTTGCTTTGAGGTCGATGTGACGGACCGTGTAGCTCTATTAGAGGCCATTGAGACCTTTGCGAAGGGAAAGCTTGACCTTTTGATAGCAAATGCAGGTATTTCACAGGGAGATAAGTCAAGCCATCCTAAATTTACTACTGCGAGGGAGATTTTGAAAATAAACCTAGATGGCTTTTTAAATACTTTTGAGGCTGGTTTCAATATTATGAAGAAAGAAGGAGGTCAGCTTGTCGCTATTTCCTCGGTAGCAGGCTTTGTTGGGCTTCCTGGTGCTGCAGCGTACTGTGGGTCTAAAAGCGCCCTCTTAAAAATGTGTGAATCGTTCTCTATTGATTTTAAAAAATTTGGTATCGAGGTGACCACAATTGCTCCAGGCTTTATTGATACTCCTTTGACTAGAAAAAACAAACATCCAATGCCTTTTTTAATGGATTCGAAAAAAGCTGCGATTAAGATATCGAAGGCTATTAGCAAAAAAAAATCACTCTACATTTTTCCTCTAAGAATGAAACTCCTAATAATTTTGTTAGAAAAAATGCCTCGAAGTTTATACAGGTTTATAATGAGTTTTAGCCGGTTTGCTTATCCAAGCCATTATGAAGAAGGACACGATTAATGAAAATTCTCTTTATTTATCCCTTTTTTATTTTTATTTCATTATCTTGTATGAAAGATACAACACAAGAGTCTGCCAAAGTAAAAAAGAGTGAGGCTTCAAAAATCACGAATCAAAATGAAAAAGGAAAAGATTGTGATTCTGGTGAGGAGGTTTTGAAAAAAATAGACGTTAAAAAGGATTCTTTGTCTTTGAAAAATCTTGAGAGTGGTTGTTCTCTTGATAGTAATGAAGCTGATAGCTTAAAGCTCTAAGGCCCTATAAGTTATTGCTTCCAATTTTAAATACTTTTTCAACAGAGAAGTTGTTGTTTTCTGTTGACCATAAAATGTCAAAATCAAGTAAACGAAATCCGTAAGTTTTGTATTCCATTTGACCTCTTTGATGTCCAGGTCTTGGGTCTAGGGCCAGGGTCTCTTTTATAATTTTTTGAAAAGAAAGCTGCTTTTCCTTTTCTGGAAAGAATTTTTGGATGTTTTGAATAGACTCTGTGGAAAACTGGATAGAAGGTTCATTATTAATAGGAACTTCATCTGTCCAACCTCCATTTGCTTTAGGCTCACAATCAACACTAGGTAGATAAGGCTTTATGTCATAGACTGGGGTTTGATCTAAGATGTCTTGCCCACTAACTAGTATTGAGATTTCCTTTTCTTTTTTTTGAACTTTTATAATTTTTAAAAGAGAGATACCTATAGGGTTCGGTCTATAAGGCGACCGGGTAGCAAAAACGCCAACTTTCTTATTTCCCCCAAGCCTAGGAGGGCGCACAGTCGTCCTAAAGTGGTTATTTTTTATAGCATGGAAGCCAAAAATGACCCAAATGTGGGAAAACTTATCAAGGTCTGAAATCATTTCTTTCCTATCGAAAGGAGGTGAAAGAATAATTTTTCCTTGAACAGAAGGGGCCAATGAGCTTTGGCGAGGAATTCCAAATAACTCTTTAAAGCAGGACTCGAAAGTTCCAATTTTTTTAAGTTTCATTCTAAGGTGTCTTCATTTCTGAAAAATTGTATAAATTCTTCTTCATAAGAGAGATGCTTTGTGTCTTTGATCTTATCTATGTAGAGAGTCCCCGATAGATGGTCAAGCTCATGTTGAAAAACCGTTGCTAAAAACCCGTCAAGTTCAAGTGTTTGCTTTTTAAGGTCTAAATCTGTAAATTCAACTTTAATTTTCTGAGGTCTCTCGACATAACCTCTTAGCCCTGGAACAGAAAGACATCCTTCCCAGTAGCCTTTTTTTTCATCATCAATGACTGTCAAAGTAGGATTAATTATAACTAAGAGAGGTGTTTTTTGAACCTCTTCATAGCGGTCACTATCTTCTGGCAACTCAATTATCGTAACTTGCTTGCTTACACCTATCTGGGGTGCAGCAATTCCAATACCACCTTCTTTTTTCATTGTGTCGTACATGTCTTTAATGAGCTGATTGAATTCTTCAGATTTAATTTCTTCACTTGTCACGTTTTGGGCGATTCGTCTTAAGAGAGGGTGTCCCATTCTGAGGACTGGTTTAGCGCTCATCTAGCATTCCATTTTTGGAGATTTAAGAATATATTAACAGTTTTATGGCAAAAATGACTTCAAAAGGATACTTGTTTTGAAAAAAATTCTATTTGTTTGTCTAGGTAATATATGTAGGTCACCCACAGCAGAGGGTGTTATGAACAAATTACTAGAAGAGAAAAACCTGTCCAACAGAATTGAATGTGACTCTGCTGGGACGTCCTCAGTCCATTCAGGTGAGTTACCTGATTCAAGAAGCATAAAGCACGCCTTGAAGAGAGGAGTTTCTATGAATTCTCGATCAAGGCATTTCGATAAATCGGTTGATTTTGATAAATTTGATTTGATTCTTGTTATGGATAAGAACAACTTTAGATCAATAAAAAATCAAGATCTAAACAATATTTATTCAAGTAAAATAAGACTTATGACTGACTTCTGTTCTTCTACAAAGGTAGATGAAGTGCCGGATCCTTATTTTTCAGGCGATGAGGGTTTTGAAACGGTTTTGGATATTTTAGAAGATGCAACTGAGGGACTTTTAAAATACCTTTTAAATGAAGACTAGGTACCTTATCACTTATGGAAGAAAAAAATTATATAACTCCTTTTGGCCTTAAAAGGCTTGTGGATGAAAGAGATTTTTTGCTTAAGGTGGAGAGGCCAAAAGTTGTGTCAGTTGTCTCTTGGGCAGCTTCCTTGGGAGACCGGTCAGAAAATGCGGATTATATTTATGGCAAAAAAAGGCTTAGAGAAATTGATAAACGATTAAAGTTTTTGGGAAAAAGAATTAACTTAGCTTTCATCGTGGATCCTTTTTCAATAAAAGCAGACACAATTCAATTTGGAGCTTCCGTCATTGTCAAAGAAGAGAGTGGGGAAGAGAGAAATGTAACCATTGTTGGAGTTGACGAAATCAATATTGAAAAAGGAATGGTTAGTTGGAGGTCACCTATAGGTAAGTCCCTTCTTGGAAAAGCAGTCGGTGACTTTTGTACTGTAAAAAAACCAAATGGCGAAATGGAGCTAGAGATTATAGGGTTAGATTATAAAGAAATATCAATTGATAGGTATAAGGAGGAATTTTGGAAGTAGTCCTAAATTGCACTTTATCTGTTGGAGAAGTTTTTGATAAAATTTCTATTCTCGAAATAAAAAAGGAAAAGATTAGGGACCTTGCTAAGAGGGATAGCATTTGTAGGGAGTGTGACCTTCTATATAAAAAAATTGAAATATTTCCTGAACTTGAAAGAAGAGATTTCTTGAGAAGTCTAAAAGATATTAATTCAAAATTATGGAATGTTGAGGAAGAGTTAAGAGTTTTGGAGTCTTTAGGTCATTTTGACGAAAAGTTCATTGCCTTAGCTAGAAGCGTTTACAAACTTAACGACCAAAGGTTTTCGATAAAGGATAAAGTGAATATTCACTTTGGTTCTTATATTCGAGAGGTTAAGTCTTATTGACTTTGACTAAATGGATATGTTAGCTTTTTTTTTCTAATATCAGCCGATCAATTTTCAGGAAAACTATATGACCAAAGAGACAGGTATACTAAGTACTAGCCAAAAATATAAATATTATGAAACTGCGGTTCAATGCTTTGAGAGTGATATTGAGTTTCTTAAAGATAACTATAAAAAGATTTATAATAAGGATCCTTTAACTCTACGTGAGGACTTCGGGGGAACGGGGGCTTTAGCTTGCAATTGGGTTAAAGAGGGTCCAAATAACCTATCTTGGGCAGTTGATATTGACCCCGAACCTATTAGTTATGGTATTGAGAATCATCTATCAAAACTTACAAAAACAGAAAAAGAGAGAATGAAGTTTATGGAGGCTAATGTCCTCGATAAATTTGATTTTAAGGCAGATGTAATTGTAGCTTTTAACTTTTCTTACTTTATCTTCAAAAAGAGGAAACAACTGCTTGAGTATTTTACTAGGGTAAGGGAGGGGCTCAATGATCAAGGAGCTTTTTTCATAGACCTTTTTGGAGGCACTGAAGCTAGAAGTGAATTGGTTGAAGAAACTGAGCATGAAGATTTTTCTTATTTTTGGGATTGCGACAATTTTAATCCTATAACAGAAGAGTGCCAATACTATATTCATTTCAAAACTCATAAAGATAATCGTAAATATCATAGAGTTTTTTCCTACGACTGGAGAATGTGGGGAATTGCAGAATTGAGAGAAATTATGGAGGATGCAGGATTTTCTAAAACAATTGCCTTCTGGGAAGGGGATGATGGTGATGGTGGTGGAGATGGTGAGTTTTATAAAACCGAAACTGCCGAGAATTGTGAGTCTTGGGTCACTTATATTTGCGCATTACCATAGCTTAAAATTAGAGAGGCAAATCTTCTGATGAATTGCTTGGTTTTTTCCATTAAGTTATAATTCAAACAGAAAAAATTTTTGTTGGAAAACTTTGCTAGAAAGGTTTAAGATTTTTTGCTTAAATATGAGAAGTTGACTTAATTTATAGATGTTTAAAGCCTTTGAGAAAAGATAAGCTCGCTAACAGTTTGGAAAAAATTTAAAAGTAATAATTTTTCAAAAAGGAATACTGAGAATGAAAACGGTTGTCCAAATTGATGAAGAAATCAAGGAGATTATCCCTAACTTTTTGGAAGGTAGGGAGAAGGATATACATCTTTTTAAGGCGGCTATTGACTCGGAGGATTTTGATCAGTTGGAGTCAATAGGGCATAAGCTCAAGGGAAATGCTGGAAGTTATGGTTTTGATAAGATGAGTGAATATGGTGCAGCCATTGAAATTGCAGCTAAGGATAGAGAGTTAGAAAAAATCAAGTCTATTGTTCAAGAATTCGAAGACCATTTTCAAAGTATTGAAATTGAATTTGTCTAAAAAGGATCTTTAAGCCAATTAACTAAGTTAAATTGTAGGCCCTGAAATCGAAGAATGGATTTCTGGTAATTTTTTTAATAAATTTTTCATCAGTGTCTTGTGATTTAAGTATAAGAATTTGACTCTTTTTCTCGGCAAGGTTTGCAACAATTTCCAAGAATATTTCAATTTCTTTATCAATTGTCGGAAAGTCTAGATTGTAATGACCTAGGAGTAGGTTCTTATTAAAGTTCTTTGTAAAAAATAAGTTTGGCATTTTGTGTGATGGTAACTCTCTTTGAAAATGGTTCATGATAAGACCATCGAAAAAATAGTTCAGCTCATAGAAGGGTTGAGGCTTCTCTTTAAGGTCACCCTGGGTGAGCCAGAGTATTCCACTCGTCTTTGAGCAAATCTTGTCTTGAAAGAATGATGTTTCTTCTACCATATTATTGTTTATTATTATTTAATTCAAAAAGTTTGTTAAGTACTCCATTGATAAATGAGGACGATTTATTTGTTCCAAACTTTTTTGCAATATTTATTGCTTCATTGATAACGACTTTATTAGGAGTATATTCGATGTGTTGAATTTCGAAGCATGCAATGAGAAGAAGCGTTAAGTCAACTTTATTCATTTTTTCAATGTTCCAATTTGTAGAACACTTTTCGATTTCTTTCTCCAGTGAAGAGGTTTCCTTAATAACGCCAAGGATGAGTTTTTTTGCAAAACTTTTCTCTTTAGGTCCTAATTTCGTTAAAGTTTCTTTTTGTTCATCGCTTTCTAAAAGAGCTGTTTCAAACTCATTAAGAAGGCCCTCAATAAGTTCAGAGTTGCTTCCTTTATTTACGTCTTCTTGAAGTTTTTCTCTTGATTCAGAAAAGTGATTCAATTGAAGGTGGTATAAAAATTGAAAAGCATAAATTCTTGCAAGTGATTTAAGTTCTTTATTATCCATAAATTCTTCTCGAAATATTTTCTCTATTATAGGTTAGGGTAAACAGGAAATGCTGAGCATAGTCCTAGAACTTCTTTCTTTATTCTTGTGTGCGTTGTCTCATTGTCTGGGTTTCTAAGAGCATCATTCATCCAAATGCCTAGCTGCTCCATATGCTCTTCTTTCAGACCGCGAGTTGTAATGGCCGGTGTTCCAATTCTCACTCCTGAGGTGACGAATGGAGACCTTTTATCACCTGGAATCATATTTTTATTGCAGGTAATGCCTGAAGCCTCTAGGACCTTTTCAGCTTTTTTTCCGCTTAAGTCAACCGAGTCTGTTTTAACAAGAATAAGGTGATTGTCCGTTCCACCGGAAACGATATCAATTCCTAGTTCCTGGAGCTTATTAGCTAATGTTTTTGCATTTTGAAGGACTTGTTTTTGATAATCTGAGAATGCAGGCTGTAGTGCTTCATGAAAGGCAACGGCCTTGGCTCCTATGGTGTGTTCCATGGGACCACCTTGAATACCTGGAAAAATATTAAAGTTAAACTTTTTATAGAGCTCTTCATCTTGAGTGAGAACTAGTCCTCCTCGCGGTCCTCTCAGTGTCTTATGAGTCGTTGTGGTGACCGCATGAGCTTCTCCTATAGGAGTCGGATGAAGTCCTACAGCTATGAGACCAGCTATGTGGGCAACATCGGCAACCAAGAAAGCTCCAACTTCATCAGCAATTTCTCTAAACTTTTTAAAGTCAATTATTCTTGGATAAGCAGAGGCACCAGCAATGATTAATTTTGGTTTTTCTGATTTCGCTTTTTTCAAAATATCATCGTAATCTAAGGTTTCAGTTTTTTCATCTAAGCCGTAAGATGCAACTTTAAAAAGTTTTCCCGAGAAGTTAACAGGAGAGCCGTGAGTTAAATGACCTCCTTCAGATAGATTCATTCCTAAAATTTTATCCCCATACTCTAAGAGTGAAAAGTAGACGCCCATATTAGCTTGTGACCCAGAGTGGGCTTGGACATTAGCGTAGTTGGCCTTAAAGAGTTTGGTGGCCCTTTCAATTGCCAACTCTTCAATGTGATCAACAAACTCGCACCCACCATAGTAGCGCTTTCTCGGTTGACCCTCTGCATACTTGTTAGTTAGGATAGAACCTTGCGCTTCAAGAACCGCGGGAGAGGTATAATTTTCTGAGGCTATAAGCTCCAGACCATTTTCTTGTCTTTCTTTTTCCTTAGCAATAAGATCTGCAACCTCTTTGTCCATTTTAGAGAGTTCTCTTGAGTTTGGGTGAAACATAAGGTTTTCCTTTCTATCAATTATTGGCGAAACTTTTTCAGAACAAGGGCACTATTAGTCCCTCCAAAACCAAAAGAGTTATTGAGAGCGTACTCGACATTCATTGTTTTCGCTTTATTTGCTACATAATCTAAGTCGCACTCAGGATCTTGTTTATTTAAATTAATGGTTGGAGGTAGAGTCCCCTCATGAATTGCTAGAGAAGAAAAGATCGTTTCAACTCCACCTGCTGCCCCAAGGAGGTGTCCTGTCATTGACTTCGTAGAGCTTACTTTAAGGGAATACGCATGTTCACCAAAAACTTTCTTAATTGCTTTTGTTTCGGCAATATCCCCTAAAGGTGTTGAGGTACCGTGGGCATTAATATAGTCAATTTTTTCAGGAGCAATTCCTGCAGATTCAAGTGCTTGTTGCATACACCCTGAAGCTCCGATGCCCTCTGGATGTGGAGCTGTTATGTGATGGGCATCTGAAGAGTTTCCAAAACCAACGAGCTCAGCATATATTGTTGCTCCTCTTTCTTTCGCTTTATCAAGGTTCTCCAATATAAGAACTCCAGCACCTTCTCCCATAACAAAGCCATTTCTATCTACATCAAATGGCCTAGAAGCCGTTTTAGGGTTTTCAATACTCTTTGAAAGGGCCTTCATATTATTAAAGCCGGAGTAAGGTAGGTTACAGAGGACGCTTTCAGAGCCACCTGAAATAATTAAATCTTGCCTACCGGCCATAATTTCTGTGGCTGCCGTCGAGAGGGCATGTCCAGCTGAAGCACAAGCACTAGATATAGTAAAGTTGACACCTCTAAGGTTCATTCTAATACTTACTAAGCCAGAAGCCATATTTGGAATCACAGAGGGTATAAAGAAAGGGCTTACCCTTCTATGACCTTTATTTTTAAAGTTGTCGTATTCTTTTTCCATGAATGGAAAACCACCCATTCCTACACCAACAATACACCCCATTCTTTCTGGAAGATAATTGTGATTTTTGTCTAGGCCTGCATTTAAATAGGCTTCATTTGCTGAATGGAGGGCAAAATGAATGAATTTGTCATATCGAGGAGCTTCTTTTGCTGATAGGAGCTCTTCGTTTATAGTGAAGTTTTTGACTTCACCAGCAATGTTAATAGGAAGGTCTTTGTCTGCAAAGCTGTGCTCAAGTTTTGAGATACCAGACTCACCTTCTTTGATTTTTTTCCATATCTCGGGAAGAGAATGTCCTAAACCACAAATGGCACCCATCCCTGTGATTGCAACGCGATTTAATTTACCATTAGTCATTTTCTAGTCCTTTGATCATCCCTAAATGGCTTAAAAAAAAGAGGAAGGTTTCCCTCCCTCTCATCATGTTATACCCAATAATAAAGAATTATTGAAATTATTGTTTTGTCCCAAGGTAAGTGACAACATCTTTAACAGTCTTAAGTGTTTCAGCATCTTCCTCTGGAATTTCTACGCCAAAGTCATCTTCAAATTTCATCATAAGCTCAACAATATCGAGAGAATCAAGGTTAAGATCTTCTACGAAACTTGTTTCTGGCTTAATTTTTGATAATTCAACTTTTGTAGCATCACTAATCAACTTCATTACTTTTTCTTCTGTCATTTTAAATCTCCTCGTGTTTTAAGTTTCTTAATTTTGTAATATTAAGTTATTAATTTAAATGTATAGTCCACCATCAACTTTTATAATTTCTCCTGTGATATAGGAGGATGCCTGGCTTAGAAGGAAGCTGACAAGGTTTGCTACTTCCTCAGTTTTTCCAAACCTTGAGAGTGGTATTGATGAAAGATACGCCTCTTTAGCCTTATCATCAAGCCCTTCTGTCATATCCGTTTGAATAAATCCAGGGCAAATAGCATTGCATCTAACGCCTTTTGAAGCTAATTCCTTTGCATAAGTTTTTGTAAAACCAAGGACTCCAGCCTTTGACGCGGAGTATGCACTTTGGGATGTATTCCCCATTAAGCCTACAACAGAACTTAAATTTATAACTGAAACATTTTCAGCTTTTAAAAATTGCCTGGAAAGAATGGACGTTAAAAGAAGTGTTCCTTTTAGATTTGTGTCAATTATTTGATCTAGGTCATCTTCTTTTAAGCGAAGGATAAGCTGGTCTTTTGATACTCCAGCGTTATTCACTAAGCCAGAAATACTTCCAAACTCTTTTGAAAAAGAAGTTAGGGCGTCTTTCATTTCAGCAGTATTGGTTATGTCAAATAACAGGGGTGTTGCCTTTTCCGCTCCCATTTCCAACAGCTTCTTTTGGAATTGTTGGGCAATGTCTTCCTTTCCAGCTCTATAATTAAAAACTAAGTGAGCTCCCTGTGTGGCCAATGACTCAGCAATTGTTTTTCCAATCCCTCTCGTTGCTCCTGTGACAAGGATAATTTTATTCTTAAGGTCAGGATATTGAATAATCATGATAAAAGTTCCTCCAACTTGGTGAAAGCATCCTCAGTATCTAGAGGCACAACTTTCAAGGACCTATTTATTTTTCGACCAAGGCCAGTTAATACTTTGCCTGGGCCTACTTCTATACATAATGAGGTTTCTGGGATTTTTTGCATACTTTGGGTCCAAAGCACGCTTCCCTGAACCTGATTAATTAGGTTATTTTGTATGACTTCACCTGGAGTTTCAACAGGATATTTTTTTGAGTCTATGTTTGCGATATAGGGAAGCTTATTCGAGGTAAAGGAAATATTTTGAAAGAAATCCCGAAGCTTGTTTTTAGCAGGTTCCATGAGAGAGGAATGGAAAGGAGCCGAAACTTTTAGTTCAACAGATCGAAAAGGGCCCTCGTAATTTTCTTCTAACCATTTGACAGCTCTTAAAGCAGCCTCTGAATGACCTGAAATAACAATTTGGTTTGGCTCATTGAAGTTTGCAGGCATTACTTTCTCTTCTTCGTTAGAAGCAGTTTCACAAGCTTTAAGGACAATATCCTCGGGAACCTTAAGGAGAGCGATCATTTTTCCCTTACCTACCGGGACGGCTTGCTGCATAAATTTTCCACGATGGTGAACAGCTTTTATGGCATCTTCTGTTGATATTGCTCCACAAGCAGCCAAAGCTGCGTATTCTCCGACAGAATGTCCCAGACAGGCTTCAATCGGAATAGACTTATCATTTAAAAAATCAGTTAATTCATTGAAAAGTGCTAGTGAATAACTGACAATGGCAGGTTGAGTGTTTTCTGTAAGAGCTAATTGGTCTTCAGGCCCTTCCAACATAATCTTTGAAAGAGAGTATCCAAGTACCTTGTCAGCAAAAGGAAGAAGGTTAAAGCTTTTTTTTCCTTCCAAAGCTCTTCCCATGCCAACATACTGAGATCCCTGTCCAGGGAAAAGAAGAGTGACTGATGTAAACTTCATGATGTTTCCTTTTATATTGCGTTAAAACTATTTCTTAAATTTATAATTACTTCGAATAATTTAAGTGCTGATTACACTCGCAAATTTATCGTTGTTCAAAGGAATTAATGATCAGAGATGATTCTTTTTGAAAAAGGTGGGTCGTAGTGTTTTTTGTTATAATTCATGGAGGCCTCCCTATCATCTTCTGAATTAAGTAAAAAAAAACCTGTAAGATCAAAGCTGAGTCTCACAGGTTCAAAAATCATAAACTAGTATTTCTAAAGGATAAACTTATTCCTTAAAGTCCCTTTAGCTTAAAATTGAAAGCAAAAAATTAAATTTAAAGCTTTCTACTGTCTAGGCTTCAGTTTCTTCTGTATTTTCATCATCGTTTTTCAGCTCGATGATTTCATTGCCTTTATACACACCACAAGACGCACACATTTTGTGAGGAAGTGTCAATGTGCCGCAATTTGAGCACAATGTAGGAAACTTTCTGTATAGCTTATGGTGCTGACCAGCTCTTCTTTTTCCTTTACGTGAAACACTGGTTGCTTTCTTAGGTACTGCCATTTGTCACTCCGACTATCTGTTTTCAATTCGAGATTACTGAACGAACGAGATACGTTATAATTAATAAGAAGACAAGTAAAATAGTTAATTTAGAACGTTTTTCTTGCCAGGCGTCTTATTTATGCCCACAGTCACTATTATTAAGGTTCTCGCCACAAGTGGAGCATAGCCCCTTACAGTCAGGGTCATGGAGAGGGAAATGATTTTTATTTACATAAATTTCTTCTAGAATTACCCCTTTCACATCTATTTCGTGCCCTTTATAGAAGTGAAGGTCTCTATCCTCTGAGTGAATATAAATCTCTGTTGAGTCTTTATATTCAGGGGTTTTTTCAAAAGAGCTTTTAATGAAGCATGAACTAAATTCGCAAGATATACTTTGCGATGTAGGAATAAGGCATCTAACGCACTCGGCCGGGTAAGCTACTTCTATTTTCCCTTTGATTAAAATATAATCATCGAGTCTTGTAGAATGCTTTTTCTCTATGTGAATATCGAGCAAAAGTTTCCCATCATTATTTTTGCTCTCTTTATTATTACTGGGGTTATTTTCCTTGATAAGGTCATATAGTATCTTATCAAGCCAAGGCTGCTCATTAAGATGAATTTGGAGCTCTAAGGGCTTATTAAAGTTGATTTTGTCTACCTTTAGTATTCCATCGGTTAGCTTTGTAAAAGGAAGAGGTGCGCTTTTGTTCATTTCAAGTCTTCTTGTTTGTGCTTCGTGTTAAATGTGGCGTTAAGTCAGCTAAGGATTATATTAATTGCTCTTAGAAGTACATAATAAATTGAGGAAGAAGAATTGTTGTGAAAAAGATATAATCATTTTGGAGGTTAAATTGGTAATTTTTCTTTGCGGTTTTATGGGCTCCGGAAAATCCTTTTTTATGGAACACCTTCAAAGGAACTCATTAGGCAAAGGATCTTTTTCTGACCTTGATGATGTCGTATTTGATAAATTTGGAAAGGGCGAAAAAAGCCTAAGTGACCTTATTGAAAAAAAGGGATGGGAGTTTTTTAGAGAAAAAGAGCTGTTATGCCTTAATAACTTTTTGAACGAAGCAAAAAAAGGTCAAGGTAATTATGTCCTTTCCTTGGGAGGAGGAAGCTTAAATGAGGAGTCATTAAAGCTTATTAAGTCAACTGATAGGTCTACTCTTATTTGGCTTGAAACTTCTTTTGAAAAGTGCTTTGAAAGAGCTTTGAGGGATGGAGTGGGTAAAAGACCTCTTCTCAAAAAAGGAAAGAGCTTTGTCTATAAACTTTATTTAGAGAGAAAGTCTCTTTACGAGAAGTCTCACATGAGTATTTCAACGGATGATTTAGAAAAGATTAAAGACCTCGATAGCTTAATTGAAAGAATTCATGAGAAGAAAAGGAGAGCAATGTGACTAACATCGGTCAGGGATTGACACACAAATTGTTGGGTGAAAAAGTTATTGCGATTTGTTCTAATGACAAAAAAGTATTAACCGAACTATCAGTGATTTTTAAAAAAATTGGTATTGCTCCTTGTGTTTTCGAAAGTCTTGAGGACTTTTGGAAGGAGTCCCTAAAAAGTAAAGCGCCGACTCTAACCGTTTTTGACATAAGATTGATGACCCAGGGAGATCTTATTTTAAAGGATCATCCTCTTGTAAAGGTCGGAAAACTTCCCCTATGTTTTGTTTATTCAAATGACACTGAACCTCTTTTGTTTTCAACCTATGAAATTTTTAATTTGGGTTTGATAAAGATATCCAAACATACAACGGGTCAAGTTAAAGCAGTTCTCAAAAGATTAAATAACTTTAATAAATTGAATGAAGAAAATATTTTTTTGAAAAAAGAAAATGATGAAAAGTTTTTAAAATTATCGAAAAGAGTGGAGGAGTTAGGAGAGTCAGATTTTTTTACAAGAAAGTTAAAGGAGATTTGTCGGAATCTTTCTTCAGATGTCATTGGCGATTTTAGCTATAAGAAAATTTTTGAAAATACAATAAAATCCAATTTTTTAAATAAAATTTTGGAAAACCAAGTCGAATTTAGAAAAAATAATTTTTTTAATTAAAGTGTTTTAAAAATTTAGCCATTTATAATTTCTTTTAAAGTCATCTAATAAACTATAGTAAGCCTTATACTTGTTAACATTGTAATTTCTTACTTTTGATCTTATTTGGTTAAAGCTTAACGTTTTACTAAATAAATCTTTTCTTTTATAAAAATTTAAAATTTTTATATCCCATGTTAGATCACAAAACTCAAAAATCTCTTTAGTTATTTTTTCACTATCTTTTGTTAAATTTTCCAACTTTATATCTAAAATAAAATTAGGATACTTAATTTTAAAATAGTTAATTATATTTAAATAGTTATTAACGTATTCTAGTATATCATCAATTCTGTGGGTCCAAGATAAATCAGGTAACATAGACTGATATATAGAAATTATAGAGTCTGATGTATTTCTAAATGTGTGTAAAAATTTTGCATTTGGAAAAAGTTCAATAATAACTTCAATGTTAAAAAAATTTTCTAGAGATTTATCAATAAACCTTTGATTTTTTTTATGACTATTTTTATAAAATTGAGAATATTTATTAACAACGTGTTTATAAATATTTTCTAAATTTAATTCAAAATTAAAATAGTCAATATTAAAATCATTTTTATAAATTTTAGGTCCAATTTCTTCAAGTATAGAAGTATTTATTACATGATTTTCACCGAGTGATGGGATTTTTTGAGGGCTTGAAGTTAAAATTGACTCTACAAGTGTTGAACCCGATCTAGGCAAGCCTATAATAAATATTGGATTAATATCCTTAATTTTTTTTTTTATTGTTAATCTTTACTTTATCAAAATAATTACTAACAATTTTATTATAATAAAATTGTGACGAATTATTATATTGCTTATTCGACTCAAAAATATTTAAATGAAATTTATTCAGATAATAGATTTCATTTTTAAAGTTACCTTTTGTTTTTTCTTTTTTAGATAATAGAAAATTTAGAATTCCCTTATCATATAAAGATAATTTATGATTTTTCTCAATATCTTCCAAAATTTTTTCAGGAAAATTTTT
>PAZA01000005.1 GCA_002715375.1 Halobacteriovoraceae bacterium | reverse complement strand
ATAGGGAAAAACACAAATAAGAAAAAGATCAAAAAGAGAGGTGTGGTTAATCCAGGCAATGACATTGACGGAACTCCAGTCAGTTTCTTTCCCATCAGTTGTTTTCTTATCGAATGAAAAAAATAGATGACCTATGGTTTTTACGAGGCCTAACATGCAAAAAACAAAAATTCTTCGCGCCACAAGGATATCCTTTTTTAGCTAGTGGATATTTTTACTTTTGAGTTGTCACCTTTGGTAGACTTTGATGAAGCCGCCAAAGGCTAAACCTAATATAAAATTGAATGAACTTGGCCGTCAAAAAATTACTATTGAAACTTATGCGCCATTCAAGCATTGTTTTTGATTGTGAAACTGTTTTGAGGCACATGTCTCCTATATGATCTTTCATAAAAGGAGAGGGAGAGCCTTTATATTGAATATGATTGTGGGGGCCATACTTGGTGATTTTCTCATCGATAACTTTAAAACCCAAAATGGGGGCGCTAACACGCCTGACATGACCTATTCCAAAAGGATTCTTAGTCTCTTTAGATGATTTGTGATTGGAAAATGGTCCTAGCCAACTTTTTAATTTTGAAGGGTCAACAAGCCAGAAAAAAAGCTCCTCTTTAGGTTTATCAAAAAAAGTTTTGAAGAAAAGTTGCCGCTCTCCCGGATGCTCTTTGTCCTCCCAACACGAAGACCATGCTAAAGACAAATTGAAAAAAAGGAAAAGAGCTAGAAATGTTTTCATTTGTTTTTATCCTTAATTGAACCTTTATCATTACTTTCTTTTTTATTATCATTTTACTTTATTGAAAATGCACTAATAATCTAATGTAAGTTTTTAGAGAATTTAAAGAACTTAAGGCATTTTTACTTCAAAAAAGGAAATATTTTATGCCAAAGGAAGGGGCTTTTAAATCGAAAATTATAGGACACCGTGGGGCAAAGGGAGAGTACCCTGAAAATACTTTAGGTTCCATTGAGTTGGCGTTAAAAAAAGGCTGTGATGGTGTGGAGATTGATGTCCATCTTTCTTTAGATGGTGAACTAGTTGTTATTCATGATTCAACATTGATGAGGACCACAAAAGAACAAGGTTTGGTTAAAGAAAAAAAATTTGATGATTTGAGGAAGCTTGATGCTGGAAATGGTGAAAAAATACCTTCTCTTGAAGAAGTTCTGAATCTTGTGAAGAGTTTTCAAGGAAGAGTCATATTTGTTGAAATAAAAGCTCCAGGTTGTGAACAAAAAGTTATAGATTTATTAAAGAAAACCCAAATGGAGTCTAACGCCATTGTGAAGTGTTTTCATCACCTGCCTCTTAAGATGATAAAAAGTGTTAATCCCAAAATTAAAACTCATTGTCTTCTCTATGGACGCCCATTAAACCCTGTTGAAATTGTAAGAGCTTGTCAAGCTGATGGATTAAGTATTTCAAATGAAACTGTGGATGATAATTTGGCCAAAGAGTGCCATCAAGCTGGTATTGAAATCACTTTGTGGAATGCAAACTCTGTTTCTGAAAAGGAGGCTTTTCAAAAAATGGGGTTTGACTATATATGTACAGACTATCCATCGATTCTTTTAAAAGAGTAGTTATCTTTAAGAGTTTGAAGAATTTTGAGTGTTGAGGTTATTTTTTCCTGGGGGTAGAGTTGATCTCGATGGCCTTTCCCAATCTCTGTAAGCCCTTCAAAGGCACTCATAAACTGTGACTCAGGAAGGGTGACGAGTTTTTCCGACGCCCTCTTCTTAAGTTCTTTTTTAAAGAATGAAGGAAGTTTGGAATTTTCTTTTGGTAAATTGATAGGCTTCGTTTCGTTTAAAATAGAAAGACCATGGTAGTAAGTTTCTAGTATATAAAAAATAGACCTTCCCGCTAATTTCCTTTCCTTTTTTTGTTGACCTAGCTCCCCTGTAATTTCTTTTTTTACTTTTTTATGAAAGTAAAAGTCATATTTAAGGAGGTTAAAAAGGTCAAGCGCACTCTGGTAGCTATCTTTTCCTAATTCCAGTATTTCATCGACACAAAAGAAATGAAGGATCGTATTTTTGTAGTAGGTTGCGATTCCTCTTTTTTCAAAGGGAACAAATAGTTTATTATTTTCAGAATTTCTTTGAATAACTTTAAGTTTGGCCAATTCGTAGAGAGAATCTGAGAGAACCAGTTCGAAACTGTTTATTAATTTTTTTTCTAAAGGAGCATTAATTTGCTGTAAGTAATCAATTTCATTCTTAATATAATCCGTGAGTTCATCTTGGGAAAGTTCCCCCTCTGGGCAATCGAGAAGACACAAACTAATCAAGGAAATCATATTGACTTCTCTTACTTTATTTATTTCGTGACCGATTTCAAATGCCAACTTTTGAAGAATTTCTCTTTTTTTACCTTTACTAAGACTCTCTCTATCCAAAAGGTTTTCAGTGTGTTGATCTAAGTAAATTTCACTTCCCAGGCTAACTGATACTCCTCCAAACCGTCTCCTGAAAACTCTGGCAGCTTTTACGAAAGTAAAGAAACTTTCTTTTTCTTTTTTCTCACCTTTAAGTTCTCTAACGTATTGTGCTCCTTCCATAACTTGCTCATATTGGATACAAAGAGGAAGAAAGACCACAGGATACTTTCCCTGGTAAAGAGATGATTCAAGTATCCAAGAGAGCATTCCATATCGAGGAGGGAGAAGCTTCCCAGTTCTACTTCTCCCACCTTCAAAGTAAAACTCTATATTAAACTTATGGGTGACTAAAAAGTTAATATAGTTTTTAAAGATAAGAAGATAGAGGTCATCATCGCTAAACTTTCTTCTAAGAAAAAAAGCTCCACACCGCCTTAAGATAGGCCCCAAAGGCCAAAAGTTCATATTTATTCCTGCTGCGATGAAAGGAGTTGCAAGGTGATTTTTATAGAGAAGGTAAAATATAGTGGGAAAATCAAAGTTACTCTGGTGATTTGGTACAAAAATGAGGGTGTTTTTTTTGGAGAGGTCACTTATTTTTGCCAGGTCATCTTTAGAAATACTAAAGCCTGAAAAAAGAACTCTTAGAACTTTCTCTAAAATTGTAACAAAAATTCTAATCATAAAGGGCTGCGGACGTCCATCTATTTCAGAAACTATCTTGGCCATATCTTTCTTGGCCTTTTTTGCTTCTGAATGACTTAAATTTTTAAAAAGTTCTTTAAATTCCGGAAGTTTTAAAATCCAATCTAAGACAAACTCTGGGCTTTTGGATCTTTCTCCAAAAATTAACTTTTTTTCTCTTGATTGTCGGGCGAAAAATTGATCGATCCAGTCTTCCGCATAAACTGTTAGTTCGTTTTCATTAAACTCAGCTATTAGTTTTTCATCAAGTGTTAACGTTTCTAAAATTTTAAGAACAAGATTTTTTTTGAGAAATTCTTTTCCCAAAATTCTAATAAGAGAAACACTTTGAGTAAGGTTAATTATTTTTATTGTTAAGTACTCCAAAACTCTTCGGGGGTGCCACCATAAAAAAAGAGGTGTCAAAGTCAAAGGAATCTTTTCTTTTCCTGCGTGGCTTAAAACTTCTTCAAGTGCTTGGAGGTGACCAGATTCATTATGTCTATAATCCTTTATATGAAGAAGGAAGTTTCCTGTTTTTAGGTCTGATATAGAAAGGTCGGAAGCCTTAGTTATTCCAATAACCTTTTTATTTGCAAACTGAATTGGGATTCCAGAGTGGTATAAAGCTGACTCAATAAGCTTTTCTTCAACAGGGTTTTTTGGGTTTGCAAGAAAAATATTAATACCATTTTTAGGTAGATCTCTTTTTTTAATATTAAACTTAATTTTTTTTGTACCCAGGTAATAGAAGAAATTTTTCCAAATGGTTGATGTAAATTTTCCCATTTTAAGCTTTCCTCATATTTAGTTGGAATAGGAGAATCTTGTTTTTTCCCAAAACTCTCGAATTTCCTTCTCTCCCTTTTTTGGACTAATGCAAACTCCATCAGTGCATTCATAGAGAAGAGGTGAATTGGACTTTCTATTTCGGCTTCTGTTTTTTGATTTTCCTTTGAGCGCCGGAATATTTTCATTTTTTTCGGTTAAAAAATACTCTTGTGGCTTTAATCCCTTTAAGATAAAGGATTTCAAATCGTCATTTCCATTTATTAGAATGATCTCTTTTGGTCCGTTTTCAAAAAGAATATATTCTCTAATAAGTGAAGAAAATAGATGGGGAGACTCTTTTACTTTTAGAGAAAGCTCGTTAAAGATACTCTTTGCCGTGGTCAAAAAGTGATTTTGCTTAAGTAGATGACTTAACCTTATTAAGACTCCTGCGAGAATGGAGTTGCCATTTGGAATTGAGCTATCCCCAATACTTTTTGATCTGTAAATAAGGCTTTCTCCGTCAGAAGGCGTAAAGAAAAATGTATTGCTTGCCGGGTCTTTAAAGAATTTAAGAACATTTTCTGTCGTGATAATGGCCCTTTCTAAATAAAGGCGGTCAGAGGTAACCTTATAAAGCTCCAGACAAGCTTTAGCATAAAAAGAATAATCATCAAGATTGCCATCATTTTTAGTTTTATCATCTTTCCAGGATGTCTTGATTCTTCCGTTTGTTTGGAGGTTATTCCAAATAAATGAATTGTTTTTTTGGGCAGCCTTTAAATATTTAATAACTCCTGTAATTTGGTAGGCTTTTACCATTGCTTCGCACATAAGTGAATTCCAGGAAGTAATAATTTTTTTATCTTTGGAAGGAGAAACTCTTAGGAGCCTTTTTTGGAGTAACTTATTTTTCCAACCTTCAAAATCTTTTTGTGTCTTTTCCACTTCCAAAAGGGATTTAGTGAGGTCCTTTTTTAAGTGAAGTATCTTTCCGTAAAACCAATCGTGAGGAGGGGAGCCATTTTTAAAGGAAAGTTGATCCCAATTAATTGAGGGGTCTATTACATCAAAAATTTGACAGAAACTTTCGCCATCTTTCTCTCCTAGCGTTTTTATGATTTCACTTCGATCCCATAAAAAGTACTTTCCTTCAATGCCTTCACTATCACCAGATATTGACGAGTAAAAGCCACCATTTTCATGTGTCATTTCTAAGAGAATAAAATTGCAAACTTCCTTACCAATTCTTTCATAAAAGTCCCTATTTTTTAGTTGAGATGCTTCAAAGAATGTTCTTGCTAAAAGGGCATTATCGTAAAGCATTTTTTCAAAATGGGGGACCATCCAGATTTCGTCAGTAGAGTACCTGTGAAATCCTCCTCCAAGTTGGTCGTAGATCCCCCCGAAGGCCATTTTTGTAAGCGAAGTTTCCAGGTGATTATTTATTCTTTTAATTTTTCTTTGATATGGGTTTTGATTGAGATATTCAATATAAAGGTCCAGTTTAAGAGCTCCAGGAAATTTAGGGGCTGCTCCAAAACCTCCTTCTTTTGAGTCTAATTTTTGATCTAGTGCCTCTAGAGACCAATCCAAAACTTCAAAGGGAAAAGAATCGGTTGGTTGTTTTTCATTTATTAATTCTTTAATTTGATTAATTATTGCTTCACCTTGAATAATTAAACTTTTTTGATTCGTTTTCCATGCTTTTGCGATACTTTTCACAACTGTCAAAAAACCAGGTCTTTGGGGAGAGTCATATTTTGAAAAGGTTGTCCCTGCAAAAAAAGGGTACCCAGAAGGAGTTAGGAAGAGGCTCATCGGCCATCCGGTTTGGCCTGTGATAGCTTCAAGGGATGCCATGTAGATATCGTCTAAATCAGGCCTTTCTTCCCTATCGACTTTAATAGAGACAAACGATTTATTTAGCTCTAGCGCGATTTCATCGTCGTTAAAACACTCTCTTTCCATCACAAGAGACCAATGGCAAGCGTGATAACCGATAGAAAGAAAAATGGGAAGGTTTTCATTCTTTGCTTTTTCAAGTGCCGATTGACACCATGGATGCCACTGAATTGGATTATGGGCATGGATTAGGAGGTACGGAGAAGTTTCATCAATAAGTAAATTGGCCTTTTTTTTCATTTGAGTAGAGTTTCCATAACTATTTCATGGTAGGCATATTAAAATTTGGACCTTTTATTTGGCCTGATGGCCACCTTGATGTAATTGTTTTCATCTGAGTGTAAAATCTCACGCCATCCACGCCATGGATATGAAGCGGACCAAATAGAGAACGCTTCCATCCACCAAAAGAATGAAAGGCCATAGGCACTGGAATTGGAACATTAATTCCAACCATTCCTACTTGTATATCTTCCGTAAATCTTCTCGCAGTGTCTCCATCTCTTGTAAAAATAGCGGTACCATTGCCGTATTCATGATTGTTTATTATAGCTACGGCTTCTTCATAGCTTGAGGCCCTTAAATGAACTAAAACGGGACCGAAAATCTCTTCCTGGTGTATTTTCATTCCCTCTTTAACATGATCAAAAAGGCTTCCACCGAGGAAAAAACCTTCTTCATGGCCCTTGGGTATAAACTTTCTTCCGTCAGTAACGAGAGTTGCTCCTTCAGAAACTCCAATCTCTATGTAGCTTTCAACTTTTTCTTTATGTTCTCTTGTAATGAGGGGCCCCATATCTGGAGAAAGGTCTTTATTAAAGCCAGGACCTATTTTAAGAGATTCAACTTTTTCCTTCAATTGTTCAATGACGATATCTCCAACAGGACCGACACTTATGGCAGCACTAATCGCCATGCACCTTTCTCCTGCTGAACCATAGGCAGCCCCCATAAGTCCTGATACAGCTTGCTCAACGTCGGCATCCGGCATGATCACCATATGGTTTTTCGCCCCACCAAGAGCTTGAACCCTTTTTCCATTTTGACTTGCTTTCTCATATATATATTGAGCGATAGGCGTTGAACCAACAAAGCTTACAGCCTTTACTCTTTGGTCTGTTAAAAGCGTATCGACAGCTTCCTTTCCTCCATTGACAATATTAAAAACTCCTTCTGGGAGTCCCGCTTCTTTAAGAAGATAGGCCATTTCCATAGAAACCGAGGGGTCTTTTTCTGATGGCTTTAAAATAAAAGTATTTCCACATGCAAGTGCTATGGGAAACATCCATAGAGGCACCATTGCAGGAAAATTAAATGGAGTAATGCCTACGCAGATACCTACAGGTTTCATAAGAGAGAAGCTATCCACTCCGCTACCAACATTACTTGAGTGTTCTCCTTTTTGCAGATGAGGAATACCGCAAGCAAATTCGACAACTTCGATACCTCTTTGCATTTCCCCAGCAGCATCACTTAAAACCTTACCATGCTCATTGGTTATAAAAGTTCCAAGCCTTTCCTTATACTGATCGAGTAGTTCCTTAAACTTAAATAAAATTCTAGCTCTTTTGAGGGGAGGAGTTTCAGACCACTCCTTAAAAGCTTTTGAGGCTGCACCAATGGCCCTTTTTGTTTCTTCAGAATTTGAAAGTATAACCTCTCCCGTTGCTTTTCCAATAGCTGGGTTGTAAATAGGGGCCTTCCTTCCATTTTCAGGGAGGATCATTTGATTATCTATAAAGTTTCCAACTGTAAATTGCATCTCATGGACTCCTCAAAAATTCTTTTATCATTATATGCCTAGGACTAGGTGATGTCTAAAGAGTGGAGTGAAAAATATTCGATGAATTTAAATACAGCCTTCATGAAATGAAAGTTTTCCTTCTTCATCTTTTTCGAGGCCATTTTTCCATTCTGCAAAAGGGTAATCTTTGTTGAAGTTCAAGTTTGAAAAACTATTTTTTGAAGTTGTTAAACAAAGCCTCAAGTTACTTGAGTTATTATTTTGAGAAACTGATGTTGGTGTTCTACTTTTTAGAAACTTCTTTTCTTTTGGAGGGGAGTTCAATGCAAAACGGTTTGATATTTCTTCCAGAGGAGGTAACTGAATATTCATTCCTGTTTTGATTTTGTGGGGGTTTGAGATATGTGGATTATAGTTGAGGAGGAATTTTAAAGACCCTCTTCCTTTTTGAAAAACAGGGTCACCAATGAGGTTTTGAGCGATCTCTGAAAGGGTATCCCCTTTTTTTACTATATAAGTACGTTCTTTATTTGTCTCAAATTCAGATACTTGATTACTCAATATTTTAACAGTTTTTAGGCTGCTTTTTCTTGAGTAAAATTCTTCGATTTCGTTTTTTACGGGTAAGTTAATCTTTTGGTTAGGGTAAATAAGGTTGATATCCCTAATTTGTGGATTGACCTTAACGAGAAGATTAAACTTTTCTTTGGGGTTTAATTTACCGTGGGAAAAAGGTACCTTTTTGGCTATTTTTGAAAGGCTATCGCCCTTTTGAACTTGGTAAAAAACTTCGGAAGCTAGGGCCGGTTGCAAAGGCAAAAGGAGACCCGAGGCAATGAGCTTCCCCCTCAATATAGTTTGTTTTTTGTCGGCCTTTTTTCCTATTTCTACTCTTTTTGCCTTCATATTTTGTATATCGGTCCAAAAAAAAAAGGTTTAATAAAAAAAAAATAGATCAGGTTTTTTGCAACTATTTTGGCCAGAAGAGGAGTAGAGAGGGAAAAATTGACCTTTCAAAGATTTGGGAAAGGGTGTTTTTGGATTGAACAAATTTTATTTTTTGTGACTGAAGTTTTTATTTACAAGAATTTATGAGCTTAACTTTTAAACTTTCAACACACTTTAATCTTAAGCATATCTTGAGGTCTAAGGACTTATTGGACCGTCCTATAATTTTAGAAACGTGAGGATTATTTTTTTAGGAAAAAGGAGGAATGGAATTTATGAAAAACATCTTACTCGTCGATGATGATGACCAGGTTTTTCAGATGCTCTCCTTTCTTTTGAAAAAAGAAAACATTGACCTGGTAAGGGCTTCTGATGGTATTGAGGCAAAGAAGTTAATATCGACGAAAGGTGGTTTTGACCTTCTGATTGTGGATGTTTTTATGCCTAGGATGGGTGGACTTGATTTTTGCGAATTTATAAATGGGCGCTACCCAGTTCTTCTGATTAGTGGTAGGAAGAGAGACGAAATGATTTGGGAGAGCGCTCCAAGGTATGATGCCTTCTTAGAAAAAGATCAAATAAAAGATCACCTAGTTATGGCCATTCATAAGGCCAAGGAGCGATGGGAGCTGTTTCAGTCCACTCCTGTTGCTGCTTAGCGTTTTATTACTCTCACCCCTAGTTTTTTGACGAAACCTAAATACATGAAGTAAAAGTTCGCTAAAAGTGATCTATAATTAAATGGCATGTCTGAAAATGGGTCTATAAATGACAAAACTTGAAAGGAAACCATCCTGGCTTAAGGTTCCCCTTCCAAAGGGTGAAAATTACACGGAAATTAAATCTAGCCTTAGAACAAAAGGCCTCTATACGGTTTGCGAAGAGGCGGCATGTCCTAATTTATCTGAGTGCTGGGCAGCAAAAACAGCAACTGTGATGATTCTTGGAGGGACCTGCACGAGGGCCTGCAAATTCTGTAACGTGAAGACCGGAAACCCCAAAAAGTTTTTGGATTTGGAAGAGCCTAAAAAGACTGCTGAAATGGCCCAAATTATGGGGCTCAATTATATGGTTGTGACAAGTGTGGATAGGGATGACCTCGATGATTTTGGAGCCTCACACTTTGCAAAAGTTGTAGAGAGAATTCGTGAAGATAGTCCAAGAACAAAGGTTGAAGTTTTGATTCCCGATTTTGATGGGAAACCAGAGCATATGCACACTCTTGCCAAAAGTGAGCCTTTTGTAATTGCTCAAAACGTTGAAACAGTTAAAAGGCTGACTTATCCAGTTCGGGATAGGAGGGCCGGATATGAAAAATCCCTTGATTGCTTGGAGTTTTATAAGCTTCACTACCCTCACATAACCACGAAGACATCCTTGATGGTAGGACTTGGTGAAACTTGGGAAGAGCTTCTTGAAGCTATGGACGATATTAGAAAAGTTAAAGTGGATATTATTACTTTTGGGCAGTACTTAAGGCCTACTCAGCGGCATTTAAAGGTCGAGAGGTATTATAAGCCTGAAGAGTTTGCTGAGCTCAAAAGAATCGCTTATCAAAAGGGCTTTAAATTTGTTGCCTCAGGGCCTTTAGTAAGAAGTTCTTATAAAGCTGCAGATTATCTGAAGTTTTTGAATGATCAAGGAATTTCAGTGTGACAGCCGATCGCGATAACCTTAGACCTGAGGTTTTTTCCGAGTCATTCGGAGATGAAGTTCTTAGTGAATTTGATCTTACATCACAAAATTTTAGTTTTCCCTCAGAAAGTGTTTGGATTATTCAGAAGTGGGGTTGGGATTATCAAAAGGCCCATGATTTCCAATGGAAAGCAACTCAATTTATTAAAGAGAATAAAAGCATTCTCATCCTTATTTTTTGTACTCACCCTCACTGTTTTACTTTAGGAAGAGGTCTTCAAAAGCATAAGATTCCAAAAGACTTAGATCTTATAGACTTCGATCCTAATTTAAAGGGAAGGTTGCCTTTTCCTTTATACGAGATAAAGAGGGGAGGAGGACTTACATTTCACTACCCTGGTCAATGGGTTTTTTATCCCATCTTAAACCTTGTGAGTAGGAAAACGGACGTTTATAAGGTTATGAATTGGGTTTTGGAAAAATCCAAAAGTGCCATCGAAAAGGTTTTTGGAGTTCAAAGCTTATCTTATGAAAAAGAGCTTTTAGGACTTTGGCATGAGAATCAAAAATTGGCTTCCATAGGAATTGCGGTAACCCGCTATGTGACTTATCATGGAATGGCCCTTAACATTAATTATGACCCAAAAGTTGTTGAGGCCCTAAGTTTTGTAAATCCTTGTGGGTTGCCTGGAAAAACCTATACTAACCTCGAGTCGCTTGTTAAAGGTTCTGATCAATTAGGTCGTGAAGCTACTCCTCTTTTGAATAAAGATGGCCTTTTTTGGCGTTTTCATAACTCTTTTTTGGAAGAAGTGCATTTAATTATTTCTCATAATGGAACCTTTTTTTAAAACCTTACTTTTATAAAACGATTATACTTTTAGTGTAGAAACGAAAAGTTACCCTAGGTTGAAAAGGCTTTTGTTAAGAACTATAATTTTCTAATGAAAAGAAAAATTCTTGTGTTTGATGATGACGATGGGACAGGTGGTGTTGTCGCCAATATATTTTCCGATAGCGATGTTTTCGAAGTAGTCGTTCCAGATAGTCATTACAAGGGAGTTAGTCTTTTAAAGAGTTCTCTTTTTAGTATTATTGTCACAGATTTTGAAATGCCTGTTATGAAAGGTTCTGAATTCCTAAAAGAAATTCGGAACGAAAACTGCCCTAATAGGGAAGTACCCATTCTATTTGTTACAAAGGATGTGGCCAAGGCCAAGAAATCTAGTGGGCCATTTCAAAAAGTCTATTTTGCCGATAAACCTATCATTATCAGTGAATTAATGATGATCCTCAAAAAGGTGACCGGCGAAGGGTTTTAACATTGAAATTAAGTGAAAGATTCGTTTGGGTGACTATCCTAATTTGTCTCTTGTGGTCTTGCCAACCTAATCACCAATCAAATCGTCTTAACTCCCAAAGGAGCCCTTATCTTCTTCAGCACAGCCAAAACCCAATATGGTGGCAGCCTTGGAGTAAAGATACTATTGATTATGCAAAGAAAAACAACAAACTTATTTTTCTCTCAATAGGGTACTCGACCTGCCACTGGTGCCATGTCATGGAGAGAGAAAGTTTTGAAACACTAGAAGTCGCTGATATTTTAAATAAGTCGTTTGTTTCTATTAAAGTGGATCGGGAAGAAAGACCTGAAGTTGATAAAAGGTATATGAATGCACTTCATCTTCTTGGAAAGAGAGGGGGATGGCCATTAACGATGTTTTTAACTCCTAAGTTAGAGCCTATCTGGGGAGCAACTTATCTTCCAAAGGATCAACTTATTAAGATTCTTAAGGGATTTCAAGATCGATGGGCAAAAGGAGGAGTAGAGTTTATAAAAGCAGGAAATGAAATAGGGAAGTATTTAGACTCTTTAAATAAAAGAGAGCTTGGAAGAGAGCCTGTAAACGAGAAGCTTCTTCAAAAAGCTTGTGCGATTGCTGAAAAAACATTTGATAAACAATATGGAGGCTTTGGTCCAGCACCTAAATTCCCGTCACCAATGAGACTTAGGCTTCTTTTAAGGCTTTACAAGAGAGTTTCCAACCCAGAAAAGAAGGAAAGTTTAAAGGTTATGATTGAAAAAACACTTCTAGGAATGTTTAGAGGTGGGATTTATGATCATATAGGTGGTGGGTTTTCCAGGTATTCAACTGATAAAAAGTGGTTAATTCCTCATTTTGAAAAAATGCTTTATGATAATGCTCTTCTTGCTCTTACTTATCTTGAAGCATTTCAACTTTTCAAAAAACCAGTTTATGCGGAAATAGCTCGAGAAATCCTGAATTATATTATGAGGGATATGACTTCTAAAGAGGGTCCCTTTTTTTCGTCTGAGGATGCCGACTCGGAAGGTGAGGAGGGAAAATTTTATATTTGGAAAAAAAGTGAATTAGAAAAAATTCTTAAACCCAAGGAGTTTGAATACTTTCAAAGTTTTTTCATGACGACCAAAAAGGGCAATTTTGAAAATGAAACAAACCATCTCAACCTTCTTTCCTCAAATAAAGCTACCTTAGATCGTTTTGAACCCAAGCTTAATTACATTAGAAATAAAATTTTTAAAAAAAGAAATAAAAGAGTGAAGCCTTTTAAGGATAAAAAGTTTTTAACGGCTTGGAACGGATTAATGATTGGTGCTTTGGCAAGGGGAGCAGAAATATTAGAAGAGCCAAAGTTTCTGGAGGCCTCCAAAAAAGCTGCTCTTTTTCTGAAAGAGAGACTCTATGATAAAGGAAAGCTTTATAGGCGCTATACCAAAGAAAAGACAGAAAACTTTGGGCTTTTAGATGATTATGCCTACCTAATTGATGGCCTACTTCATCTCTATAAGGTTGATCTAGATTCAAAAATCTTAAAATGGGCGATTGATTTGCAAAAAGATCAGGATAAACTTTTGTGGTCTAAAAACCTCGGTGTTTATTACTTTTCTATTATTAAGGAAGATTTTCCCTTTAAGCTTTTTGATTTGGCAGATAATGCTCGTCCAAATTCCAATTCAGTCAGTGCTCTTAACCTTTTGAAGATTTATGGATTTACTTACGACCAAGGCTTTCTAAAAAAAGCAACAAGTATTTTAAAGGTTATATCAAAAAGTGCATCCACTTATCCTTTAGGCTTTTCTCAAGGGCTATTGGCTTCAAATTACTTTTTAGATAATTCAAAAGAGGTTGTTATAGTAGGAAACAGGGCCAATGGCCTAACAAAGCAATTTCTCTCTTATTTTAAAGAAAATTTTTCACCAAATAATGTGGTTTATTTTAAAGAAGTTGATAAGGATAAGCCTAATTATTTTGTTCCAGAACCTGTTGTTAATAAGAAAATGATTGATGGAAAAACAACAGTTTATGTCTGTCAGAATTCAGTATGCAAATATCCTACATCAAGTTTTAAAATATTTAAGAAATTCATGAATGGTAAGGTCCATTAGACTTTTTACCTACAATCCATAAGGTCACTGTAAGGAGCCTAGAAATTGATTGTAGGAAGTGAAGTATTGATATTGACTAAGGTTCCCTAATAAATTTCATTTGTCATTTTTAAAAATGAATTTATCAAGGTGAATTTTATGAATAAGTATATTAAACTCTTAAGATTTAAAAAGATGATCTTTGTTTTTCTTGCTTTAACTTCTTGGTCAAGCTCCTTGGGCTCGGAAAAGACTCTAGCAGATTTATCATTTACCACTCATAATCTTTGGATTTTATTGGCGACCGGGCTGGTTTTTGTTATGCATCTTGGGTTTGCCTGTCTTGAAGCAGGCATGACTCAGTCTAAAAATACAGTTAATATCCTTTTTAAAAACTCTGCCATTATGGCCATAGGCCTTTTAACTTATTCCTTTTGTGGTTTTAACCTGATGTATCCAGGGGCAGATTTTGCGGGGAGCTTTTTTGGCTTTGGCGGTTTTGGAATAGACCCAGGCCCTAGTGGCCTTACATCGGATTATAATGCTTCTTATACCTATTACACAGACTTTATCTTTCAGGCGGTGTTTGCTGCCACTGCGGCAACAATTGTAAGTGGAGCTGTTTGTGAAAGAATAAAACTCTCTTCATTTTTAATTTTCTCGACCCTTTTTGTGGCAGTTGTTTATCCTATTATCGGCATGTGGAAGTGGGGAGGAGGTTTTTTAGAAACTTTGAATATACCTTTTTATGACTTTGCAGGGTCGAGTATTGTTCACTCATTAGGAGGATGGGCTGCTTTGGCAGGTGCTATTTGCTTAGGTCCACGTTTAGGCAAATATGAGGGGGAAAGGAAGCTTGTTCCCCATAATTATCCTTTGGCAACAATCGGTGTTTTTCTTTTATGGTTTGGATGGTTTGGCTTTAACGGAGGTTCTGTCCTTTCAGCAGCTCCTGATAAGCTATCTCTTGTTTTTATGACGACAGCTCTTGCAGGTGCATCAGGTCTTTTAGCTTCTATGATTGTTTCATGGAGAATATCGAAGAAGCCCGATTTAGGCATGACGCTAAACGGAGCTTTGGCTGGTCTTGTAGGGATTACGGCGGGGGCTGACCAGATGAATTTTAATGAGGCCCTCCTTATCGGCTTTATAGCAGGGGTTTTGGTCGTTTTTTCGATAAAGTTTTTCGACAAAATAAAGGTCGATGATCCAGTTGGGGCAATTTCAGTTCATTTGGTTTGTGGAATTTGGGGTACTCTAGCAGTAGGTATTTTTGGTAACCTAGCTTCATTTGGGCAAATCTTTTCACAATTAAAAGGAATATTCATTATCGCTTTAGCGGCTTTTGGTGTTTCTTGGGTGATCTTTAAACTAATTGATCTTTCTGTCGGACTTAGAGTTTCTAAAAAAGAAGAAAAGGAAGGTTTAGACATGGGAGAGCACCACGAAAGTGCTTATTGTTTTACGCCTGAATCATTTCTAGGCTTCGATAGAGGTTATGATGGGGAAACGCCTTTTTATACAAGAAAAAAGGATCCTCTTAAGCACCGTTCAAAATATAATTTAAAACATGTAAATGCAGGAAAGGACTTACAAAAAGAGGAAGACTCTATTGGTCATTAGTTTTTTTTGTTATAAGGACAAAGTTCTTATTTTTTATAAACTTAATTTAAAACTAGACAGCGTTTATTTTCTTAGAAAATGTATTGAAAATCTATTTAGTAAAAGTTAATGTGCTCAACTTCTAAAATCATGATTACCTAGTAATTATACGTATTTAGGAAAGTATGACCTTGAACAGAAAAAAGAAAATAATAATCACGGATGATCATCAGATTGTCAGAAAAGGGGTTGTTGAAATGATCAACGAATCCCCTTTTGACGCAGATTTGATCGAGTGCTCCAACGGTGCTGAGACCTTTGTTGAGTTAGAGCGCAACTCTGTTGATATGTTGCTACTAGATATATCTCTTCCTGGGGAAAGTGGCATAGAGGTCTTTAAAAGAGTAAGGTTGCTTTACCCAGACCTTTCCGTCCTTTTCATAACGATGTTTTCAAACTCAGACTACGTTAAGCTTGCAGTGAGGCTAGGGGCTGCTGGGTACATTGTAAAAGATAGTTCAATTGATCAAATGGCTTTTGCTCTTCAAGAAGTTTTTGCAGGTAGGCGTTATTTTGGTGGGAACTTGCTTCTGCAGTTTTTCGATGATGAGGAAGATAGATTTTTAAAAGAACATGATAAGTTAAGAAGTTCATTGAAAAGCGAAGATATAAATGCAGGAAATGAGTTAAATAAGCTGGCCATCCTCTCTAAAAGAGAGAGAGAGGTTTTTATGGGCCTTGCTCAGGGGCGTTTGACCAAAGAAATCGCCTATGACCTCAATTTAAGCTCAAAAACAATTTCTACTTACAGGAACCGCATTTTAGAAAAGCTTGACCTTAAAAATAACGCGGAAATGGTTTCTTATGCGATAAGAGAAAATATCCTAAAAGGACCTAAGTAAAAACTTAACCTTTATTTGTATAGTTATAGCTCTTCTCATAAAAAAATATTTTTTACAGTTTAATTTGGAAAGGGCTTATCTTTTTTTTCGAAGTACGTTTTCTTTTTACTTTTTTTTGTATATTAAATGTATTGATATGTCGTGTGTAGGTGGTATCTTACAATATGAGCGAGAAAAAGTATAAAAACTTATTTAAGTCCTACTTGTGCTGTCAGCTAGATCCCAAATATTATTGTCTTTTTATTTGTGTTAGAAACATTTCTTTTAATTTTCAGTATAAATTTTTGCCCACTACTTTAATTTTCCGGGCAGGAGAGGAGTTTAAAAATGAAAAGAGCATTCGTAGAATACATTTGGTTAGATGGTGCTGAGCCAACCCAGGCCCTTCGCTCAAAATCCAGGCTAGTGCCTTTTGAGGGAGAGTTAAACGTTTCCGATCTTCCAGAGTGGGGATTTGATGGTTCTTCTACTAATCAAGCCGCAGGAAATGATTCAGATTGCGAATTAAAAGCAGTTCGAGTTGTTAAGGATCCTTTAAGGGGTGAAGGTTACTTTTTAGCGCTTTGTGAAGTTTTTAATGCTGATGGAACTGTTCATGCGACTAACAAGAGAGCTTCACTTGTAGAAGTTATGGAAAAAGGTGGCAATGAGCAAGATGCTTATGTTGGCTTTGAGCAAGAATATACACTTTTCAATAAATCAGGTCGTCCATTAGGTTGGCCAGAGGGCGGTTACCCTGCTCCACAAGGACCATTCTATTGTGGCGTAGGAGCTTCAAATATTTTTGGTCGTGACATATGTGATGAGCACGCAAAAGCTTGTGAGGATGCAGGTTTAAATATTTATGGGACAAATGCTGAAGTTATGCCTGGTCAGTGGGAATTCCAAATCGGTTATAGAGCTTTTGATGGCGAAGCTGCTGACCCTCTAACAATGTCTGATCATGTTTGGTTAGCGCGTTTTCTACTCCAAAGAATCTCTGAAAAATATGATGTGACAGTTTCTTTTGAGAATAAGCCTATTAAGGGTGACTGGAATGGTGCAGGAATGCATACAAACTTTTCTACAAAGGATATGAGAGACAAGTCCAAAGGAATGGGGGCCATTGAATCTGCTGTTAACAACTTGGCAGAAAAGCATCAACTCCATATTGAAAACTATGGTTCAGGTCTTGCTGAAAGACTAACAGGTCTTCATGAGACTTGTAGTATCAATGAATTCCGTTCTGGAAATTCAGATAGAGGAGCTTCGATAAGAATTCCTATGGCCACAACAAGGAAGGGCTACGGGTATATTGAAGATAGGAGACCTGGAGCCAATTCTGATCCTTATATCGTTGCAGAACTTCTTATGAAGACGGTCTGCAATCTTTAATATTTAAGAAAATAGCGAAATGTTTTAGGGGGGAGCCATGTTGCTCCCCCCTTTGCGTATTTGAGCACTTGAGCCTTAAAGCTCTTAGGTGCGAAAAATGGTTTTGAATTATTAACTTTCAGAATAGGAAAATATAAAACTAAGGGGGAGTTGTGTTAGAAAGTCATAATGCTGAAGCTACCAGTTTAGGTCAGTCTTTTAGGTCTCTTGATAAGGAAGGAAAGGGGCGGGTGAATCTTCGCGAGATTTTGGATGTTCTTAAAAAAAGTGGACTTTCTAAAAAAGACCCACGCCTGAAGAACTTTTATGAAAAAACTAATCAGTTGAATGGGGTGAGTGAACTTACCCATAAGGAATTTGATAAATTGATACAGGACCAAACGATACTCTTTGATAAAGTTTTTCAAAATCAAATGGTCATTCCCGAGTTTGATCGCTTTTCTAAAGAAATTGAAAAAATATATGAGGAAGTTAAGAAGAATGATGGTGGTAAGGTTGCGGATTATATTCCCCAGCTAAAAAGAGTGGCTCCAGAAAATTTTGGAGTTTCAATTTGTACAATTGATGGTCAGATTTTTTCAACTGGTGAATGTGATCAGCATTTTAGTATTCAATCAACTTCAAAAACATTGAATTATTGTCTGGCCTTGGAGGAGTTTGGCCAAGATAAGGTTCATACTCATGTTGGTCGTGAACCAAGTGGTCATGGTTTCAATGAGATTACCCTCGACCCGAAAAAGAGACCTCATAATCCTTTTATTAATGCTGGTGCCATCATGACAAGTTCTATGGTTAAACCATCTCTTGAGCCGGCTGAGCGTTTTGATTATGTATTGGACATGTGGAAAAGAGCGGCTGGTGGAAATCAACCTTCCTTTAATAATGCGGTTTATTTATCTGAAAGAGCGACGGCAGATAGGAACTTTGCTCTAGGTTACTTCATGAGGGAAAATAATTCTTTCCCAGCCAATACGAAGCTTATTGAGACTCTGGAGTTTTACTTTCAATGTTGCTCAATTGAGTTAACAGCTGAGTCGATGGCGACAGTTTCTGCAACTCTTGCAAATAGTGGCATTTGTCCTCTTACTCAGGATAAACTGTTCGCTCCTGATACTGTTAAGAATTGCCTCTCTCTCATGTCTTCATGTGGTATGTATGACTTTTCAGGGGAGTTTGCTTTCACTATAGGGTTACCTGCAAAAAGTGGTGTTGGAGGTGGTTTATTGATTGTTATTCCAAACCTTATGGGCATTTGTGTTTGGTCTCCTCCATTAGATAAGATGGGTAACTCAGTTAGAGGAATCGACTTTTGTGAAAGGCTTGTGGGGAATTTCAACTTTCACAATTTTGATAGCCTTATTGCGGGGCACTCAAAGAAAATGGACCCAAGAGTTAACCTAAACCAGGTGTCTAGTGATGATGTTCAGTCTTTGTTATGGGCAGCTTCAAAAGGTTCTATTAGGGAAGTTCAGGCTTTTCTTGCAAGAGGCTTTGATATAAACCAAGCAGACTATGATGGAAGAACAGCCCTTCACCTGGCTTCTTCCGAAGGCAAAAAAGAAATGGTTGAGTATTTATTGGGTCACTCAGCTGATCCTCAAGCAAAGGATCGATGGGGTGGAACTCCTTTAAATGATGCTGAAAGAGAAGGTCATAAGGAAGTTGAAGTCTTGTTAAAAAAGTATAAGTTACCAAAGAAGTCAGCTTCAAAAAGATAATTGACCAAAGATTCCAAAAAAGGGCCTAAAAAAGCCCTTTTTTGGAATAATTTTCCGTCATTCAATAATTGGCCCTTTTCCGAGTTATGATAGATCAAAAGAAGACTTAATGTCTGATAAGAAGGTAGAGGATTTTTATGGCCAATATTTTAGTTGTAGATGACTCGGAATCAGTAAGAACAACTCTTAGAAATATCTTGACTGCTGCTGACCATAGTATTGTGGAAGCCGTTGATGGTTATGATGCTTTGGAAAAGCTTAAGGAAAAAGATACGTTTGACCTTATATTGCTTGATGTAAACATGCCTGAAATGAACGGAATGGAGTTTATAAAAGTTCAAGCTGAAGATGAAAAGTATAAGCAAATTCCGACTGTTATGTGTACTACAGAAAGCCATCCAAAACTTATTTTAGAGGCGAAAAAGGTCGGAGTTGTTATGGCCTGGCTCTTGAAGCCTTTTAAGGTGGATAAACTAAAAGAAACCATAAGAAGGATTGTTGAGAAAAGATCTTAATACATCCCAAAAAATTTTTTTTTAGTTTAATGCCTGACCGCTTTCTTTAAATTAGATAATGTCTAGCTTTTTAAGCATTAGGAATCTGTTCTTTCCAATAATCTCTCTTTTTTTGAGCTGTTTTTTTGAATTTGCAAACTGTTCTTCATTTCTCTTAGCTTTTTCGTTAAAGTCGTATGCCTGTACTTCAATAGTTTGAGGAGAGCACTTCTTGACCATGGCCCTTCTTACTTTTTCAGGGGCCCTGGGGTGATCAAGGGGCATAATAGGTTTTATGTTGAGTGCCATAGTCAAGTATTGTAACCTCATTCTTATTTGGGTCAAGTAAATATAATGCATTCTGTAAAGAGAGTTTATTTATGAAACCAGAAGTCTTTAAAAAGCCTAAGGTCGTCGTTTTTGATATGGATGGAACTCTTGTAGAATCTTTTTTAGATTTTAAGGCCCTTAAAAAACAAATGGGCTTTTCTGAAGACTCTTATGTTTTGGAAGCATTGGAAGAGGTGACGGACCCAGAAAAGAAAAAAAGCTTATTGAACCAGCTCAATGAATTTGAAATGGAAGGAGCAAGGCGGTCTGTACTCTATGAGGGGGTTTTGGAGTTCTTGGGGTTTTGCGAGGAACAGGGCTTTAAAAGAGCTTTGTTGACTAGAAACTCCCAAGAGGTTACCGAGTTTGTTCTTAAAAAATTTAATTTGAATTTTGGTTTAATTCTCAATAGAGATAACCTTAAAAAGCCCAAGCCCGATCCAATGGGCCTAGAAATTGTAAGTGAATTTTTTAAAGCAGGTAAAGGTGATATAATTTTTATTGGTGACCATTTACATGATCTCTTAACGGGCAATAGTGCAGGGGTTCGGACATATCTATTTAATAATGGAAGTGCTGATATAAAGAATTGGATTGAAAAAGCCGACTTTGTCTTCGAGGATTACGTTTCTTTAAAAGATATATTGGAAGAAAGCTTTAAATAATTTGAATGAAAATTATTTATTTTTTGAAATAAGAGTTATTTTTTGTAATTTAGTGACTGGAATATGAAATTATATTATACGTTGATTTTTACAGCAGTTATTATGGCCTTTGTGACAGGCTATTTTGCACTTTTTCTTCAAAGACCCTATGAATCTCGTCCGAGAGACCTTGTTGAAATAGAAAAACTAAAACAAGATTTTAAAAAACAATACGTACCTCGAATGGTTGTTAATCTGAACTCTATCTATTATTCCAGAGATCACTTTCAATTGATGAATCCTTTTTATAATAGAGAGGAGAATTTAATAGAGGAGAATGTCTATGAGTCTTCAAAAAATTGTTATACAAATATTTCGAGCATTCTTAACTCTGTAAACTATGAAAAGGTCTTGGTTTGGGAGGAGTTTCGGTGTGGAGATCGAAGACGTTTGCCAAGAGACTACTTCAAAAACCCCCCCTTTATGCATCCAAGTGGTAAAAGTTATGCCTATCTGGCTTTCAAGCTAAAAAAACCTTCTTATTTTTCAGATTTGTGGGTCAAGAAGCACCTTTTTTATTTTCATGTTTCTGAGTTTAAACATTTAAAGTCATATTTATCTGAAATTGGTGGTGTTTTCGAAATTCTTTCAGAGCTTGCGAATAACTCTCTCGATGCTTTGGTAAAAGGTAATGAGTTTGTTTTAAGTAAAAAGTACCTTTTTTCAAAAATCAAGCATTTTGGAAAGGTTATGGGTTTAGAGTATGGTCTCTATACGAGAAAGGACCTTGAGAACTATATTAAAGATTCGCCCTATATAGTTAAAAACTACAGCAAGGACAAAAGGTGCTTTATTCAAGATGGTGAATTATGTTGGGAGTATAATGTAAGGCACTTTTTGGAGATCACGAGCTTTTCAACAATTAACTTTTTTCTTGGTTCTCTACTCATTATATCTCTAGTCATTTTTATCCTTCTCAATAAAATCCGTCAGCAAAGAACAGAGGAGCAAAGGAAGAGGCTTGCCCTTCAAGTTTTAACTCATGAGTTTAGAACTCCCATTGCAAGTATGCTTCTTCAGGTGGAACGGGTTCAAAAAAATATTTTAACATTGAATGAAGATCTTCAAGAGTCCTTTTTAAGGTTGAGTAATGATGTTTTCAGATTACAGAGACTGACTGAGACAAGTAGGCATTATTTAAAAATGGAAAATCCAGAGGGACTTTTGCAAAAGCAGGAAGATGACGTACCCTCTTTAAATGAGTTTATTCAAGAGCAAATTGATATTTATATTCAAGATGAAAAAGGGCACTTTGAAGGATTAAAAGAAGATAAGGGGGCACTTTTTGATCCCTATTGGATTAGTATTTGTATTAAGAATATCTTAGAAAATGCCAAAGCTCATGGAACGCCTCCAATAACAATTAAAATGCATGAAAGCGAGGAGTTCTGGAAAGTTTCTATTGAGGACTGCGGAGAATGTGCTTTTTCCTCCCTAGAGGAAATAACTTCTGAGTTTGTAAAAGGTGAAAAAAGCTCAGGAACTGGTTTAGGTCTTAATATTGTTAAAAAAGTTTTAAGGGATATGGGTGGACAGCTTGTTTTTTCAAAAAACCCAACAAAATTTGAGTTGTCAATTCCATGGAAAATAAAGAAAGTGGGAACTAAAGGATTGAAAAAATAGTTTTTTAAGATTCTTATATGAAAAAAGGAAATAATTATGTCTAGAGTGATGCTAGTTGAAGACGATGAAAACTTGGGGATCTCACTCAAAAAACACCTGGAAGATGAAGGATACAGTGTGTCTTTGGCCGGAAGCCTTAAACATGCGAGAGCTTTAAAAGATGGTGAATTTTCTCTAGTCATACTTGATTGGATGCTTCCCGATGGACAAGGGATTGATTTTTTAAAAGAAATGAGAGGAGAGCATCCTCAGATGCCTATTATTATGCTTACTGCAAAAACTGAGCTCATTGACAAAGTTTTAGGTCTTGAATCTGGAGCCAACGATTATATTACTAAGCCGTTTGAACCAAGAGAGCTGATTGCAAGAATAAGGGTTCAATTAAGGGAGAACAAAGGCACCTCAGAAAAAGAAATCAAAGTGATCGAGGTCCACTCGCTGAAAATTGATTTAGAGAAGCGCGATGTTATTTTCGCCGATAAACCCCTAGAATTGACGAAAATGGAATATGACCTTTTAAGATTATTGGCTGAATCACCTGGAAGAGTATTTTCGAGGGAAGAAATTTTGAATAAGGTTTGGGGTTTTGAAAACTACCCTTCGACAAGAACGGTTGATACACATGTTCTTCAGTTAAGGCAAAAAATTTCGGAAGATATGATTGAAACCATGCGTGGTATTGGCTATAGACTTAAACCTATATAAAAACTTAGTATTTTGGTGTGTAGTCTAACTTAATCTTGGCAGATTCCTGACAATGATCTTTTGTCCATGTGACAAATTAGTCTATAAAAAAAGGAATTTTGATGCCAAGGTTAAGAGGTTTTTGTCATTTCCTTCAATGTATTTTTAGGACGTCATTTACTTTTCACTTACTCATAGCTTCTTTCGGGCTTCCATTTTTTCTTTCGGAAGCAAGCGGAGGACTTAAGAAAGTTGAAAAGGCAAAAACTATAACTCTCATTGAGTACTTTGATTTTTCTTGTCCTCTGAGCGCGCAGAGTTCAAAATCTCTTAACTCTTTTAAAGACCAAATAGGAAGTCATGTTTCTGTTATAAGAAGGAGTCTTGCTTTTTCTGAAGGAGGATTATCTTGGATTGCTGGTAAGTATTACCATGCTCTTTTAAAGCAAAATAAAAAATTGGCCGAAACATTTCATAAAAGAGTCTTTGAGCAGACTTTAAATGGTGAAATAAATGAAACATTTCTAAAAGATGTTATAACTGACTTGGGCATAAACTTTATTAAATTTGAGTCTGGACTGAAATCATCACTGCTGGAAAAACAACTTCGGCAAAATGAGGTTTTGGCCAATAAGTCTGGAGTTTTTGTTTCCCCCGGGTATACTTTCGATGGACAGGTGCTCTTGGGAAAGCAGGAGCGATCGGATTTTGGTAAATTACTTAATCACAGATAATCACCTTCTCTCTTTTCTTTTCTTTTTTTCTTTTCGACAATAAAATAGCGGTTTATGAAAGAGGGAGGCTTAAATGTCAGATGAAGAACCAAAGGGCGAATTATCAATACGAACTCAGGCCATGCCAGCCGATACAAACCCTAGCGGTGATATTTTTGGTGGTTGGGTCCTTAGCCAAATGGATATTGCTGGAGGAGTCTTTTCAAGCTCGTTAGCAAGGGGAAGAACTGTTACGGTGGCCGTTGACGCAATGACTTTTCATAGACCTGTTTTGGTAGGAGATATTTTATGTTGCTATGTTCAAAATATGAAAACAGGGAATACATCTCTTAGTGTTAAAGTGGAAGCATGGGTAAGCCGGAATTTTCGTCGTTTTAAAGTCACCGAAGGGATTTTTACTTATGTGGCCATTGATGAAGATAGAAAGCCAAGACCAATTGCTGATGCTGCAAAGTAACACATTGTCTTTTTGTTTTCCAATTGATAAAAAACGCCCATGGGAAAAGGCGATCATATAATTCTTAATCACTATGAAAAATTGGCCAAAAGCTTTGGTGAGGGTCCTCATTGTACAATGCAGGACCAAGTGATAAGGCAAAAAGAAATTCAATTCTTCACTCAGGAAATTACTCGTTTTTGCGAGAGCAAGAGTAAGCCTTCAAAAATTTTAGACGTTGGATGTGGAAATGGATACCTTTTAGAAGTTTTGGAAAAGTCTTTCCCCAATTACACTCTAGGTGGTCTTGAATTTTCACCCCACCTTTTTGAAATTGCTAAAAATCGCGGTCTGGAAAGAGCGGTTGTTAAGCAGGGTGATTGCAGAGAAAAGGAATTCTGGCCTCATAAAGTTGACCTTGTAATAACTGAGAGAGTCATTATAAACCTCTTAAGTTGGGAGGAGCAGTCGAAAGCTTTTCAAAATATTGCGGACCTTCTCCATGAAGGTGGACTTTACTTGATGAGTGAGAGTTTTAGGACCCCTTGGATTCAACTTAATAAGGGAAGAAAAGAAATGTTAATGGATGAAATTCCTATTTCTCCACACAACCGCTATTTAAGTGATAAGCTAAGCTCTGTTTTAGATAGAATGGGCTTAAAAGAAATAGAAGGTATTTGGCCTTCTAATTATTTGTCGACACATTTTTATCTGAGCCGGATTTTTTCTGGTGCAGTGAAGCCTAAGGGAGGAGTTGGGAAGAACACATTATTTTTAGAGTTTTTTAATGAAGCACTGCCTTCAGGTATTGGAAACTTTTCTCCCATTCTTTTTAGAGTATTTAAAAAGGTTGCTTAGAAGCGGGCCTATACATCTTTTTCTTGATTTGAGATGAGGCTTTTTGCATAATCATCAAGGTAGAGAGCACCAAAAAAGATCTTCTCTGATCTTTAAGAGATAGAAGCAAATAAAGGTTTTTTGATTCATGTTAAAAACTAAATCCAAGTTTCTAGTAAGTGTATGTCGGTTAAAGGTTCTTTTTTTAAGTATCCTATTATCAGTTGCCTTTGCAGAGCCCCTAAAGGCCCAAGATAATATTCTTAAGCGCCTCGGTTTTAGACTAACTCAGATTAAGTCCAAGGATTTTATTCTTCCTTATATTGAAGGTTCTAAAGGCAGCTTGAGTGATTACAGAGGGAAGTGGGTCCTTCTTAATTTTTGGGCCACTTGGTGTGGGCCATGCCGGCAGGAGATGCCAACTCTAGAGAGTGTTGCTCAAGAGTTTCAAAATTCTCATATTCAAGTTGTCGGTGTTTCTGTTGATCAAGGAAAGAGAGGGTTGGTTAAAAAGTATCTTAAAGAAACTGGTATAACTTTTCCTAATTTTCATGATTATCAGTCGGAGGTTTCTCGAATTTATCAAGCGACGGCCATCCCTAGCGTTTATATGATTTCTCCAGATGGTTTTTTGGCAGGAGTCTTTAGGGGAGGAAAGAGTTGGGAAACTCAGGAGGTTTTTAATGAGCTAAAAAAGTTAGCTCAGTATAAAACACTTGCAGATTTAAATGGCGGTAAAGATTTTGGAGGGAATAAAGAGAACTTCTCATTTCCAAAAGACCTCCTACCCCCTGTTATGAAGGTAAGTCCTTTAAAAATTGAAGATAGTATTTTTAAAACCGGTGGTGTCCACACTTTAAAATTAGCTGTTACTTGGCCAGGTGATTCAAGACGCTACCTGATAAAAGTGCCAAAAGTAAAGTTTCCAAAAGGTATAAAGTCTATGGGAGTTAGGTCCACAACAGGTCTTAGAGATGGACAATCAGTTTTAGAATATCACTATCCCTTTGAAATACGTGAAAAAGGAAATTTTCAGATAGGACCTATTGAGCTTTCCTACAGTCCAAGAAGCGGTGGCCCTGAAAGATTCTCCAGGCACCCTGGCATTTCTTTGAATGTTATTGACCAGTGGGGAAGACTAGGGTGGAAGGAGTTAGGTTTTGTTGTTTGTCTTTTGTCTATTTCGGTACTAATTTTATTTTTGAAGCGAGAGAAAAAAGGAAAGAAGGTTTTTAGCTCTGGTGAAGAGTGCTCTTCCTGGATCAATGAGGCGCTTTTTGAAGAGCTTCAAAGGATGAAAATGGAAGGTAAGCAAAAAGAGTATGTTTTGAAGCTTATTGAACTTAATAGAAGACTTTCCCTTCAGAAAGGTTTGGATGGGAAGGAAGAGAAAGATTTACTTGAAGCTCACAAATATGGTGGGGGAAAAGCCGTTGATGAAATGAAGGTTCGATTTCTAGAAAAAAGATTAGAACAGGAAGTTAAAAAAGAAGAATTTGTTTAATATAAGAAAATAGAAGAATAAAAAAGCTTGGTTAAAAAATAGGAAATATTAAGAGGGAGGACATAAATGAGTGAATCAGTAGAACAGATAACTCAAAAAATTGAAAGGGAGTTTCCCATTATAGCTGCAGTCAGTGAGGAAGTAAGTAAAGTTCTTGTCGGTCAAAGAAATATGACAGAAAAGCTACTTATAGGCCTTCTTTCTGATGGACATATTTTAGTGGAAGGTGTTCCAGGACTTGCTAAAACAACGGCCATAAAAACTCTTGCCGAGGTTATGCAAGCTGAGTTTAGTAGAATTCAGTTTACACCAGACCTTCTTCCAGCTGACCTTATAGGAACTCAAATTTATTCCCCTAAGGAAGGTAATTTCCACGTAAAAAAGGGGCCTCTTTTTGCTCATATTGTTTTGGCAGATGAAATCAATAGGGCGCCTGCCAAAGTTCAAAGTGCTCTTTTGGAGTCCATGCAGGAAAAGCAGGTAACGATTGGGGATGAAACCTTTAAACTCCCTGAGACATTTCTTGTTATGGCAACTCAAAACCCGGTTGAGCAAGAAGGAACTTACCCGCTACCTGAAGCACAGGTAGACCGATTTATGCTCAAAGTTGTTGTTGATTACCCTAGTAAAGATGAAGAAATTTCAATAATGAAAAGAATGGAAGGTGTTCATCAACCAACAATCGCTAAAATATTGACGCCAGAAAAGATCCTTGAGCTTCGTCAGCTTGTCTCTCAAATATTTGTTGATGATAAATTATATGACTATGTTGCCAACCTTGTATTTGCCACAAGAAGCCCTGAGCTTTTTGGCCTTAAAGATTTGAAACATTTGATTGAGTATGGTGGGTCTCCTAGGGCCTCTATAAATCTTATCAAAGCAGCAAAAGCTCAAGCCTTTCTTAATGGGAGAGGTTATGTGACACCTCAAGATATAAAAACTATAGGACCCGATGTTTTAAGGCATAGAATTCTCATTTCCTATGAAGCAGAAGCACAGGATTTGAATTCAACAGATATTATTCAAAAGGTTTTTGACAAAATTGATGTACCTTAAGTCATGGAAATAAAATGAACGAACCGACACAGTTTTTTGATGATGAATTATTGGCCAAAGTAAAAAAAATTCAGTTTAAGGCCAAGTATATGGTCAACGACGCTTTTGCAGGAGAGTATTTAAGCGTCTTCAAAGGCCGTGGTATGGAATTTGAGGAAGTTAGAGAGTATGTTCCAGGTGATGATATAAGGAATATTGATTGGAATGTAACTGCAAGAAGTCAAAAACCATATATAAAGACGTTTCGAGATGAAAGGGAGCTCGTCGTTTTTTTTCTTGTAGATGTCTCAGCTTCTTCTCATTTTGGAACTCAGAAAAAATTTAAAAATGAAGTGTCTGCTGAAATTACTGCCCTTCTTGCCTACACCGCTTTAAGAAGCAATGATAAGGTTGGACTCATCATTTTTTCTGATCACGTTGAGCATTATATACCTCCAAAAAAAGGGAGGGGTCATGTTTGGTCCCTTATCCGAGACATCCTTTCTTTTAAGTCGAGGGCCAAAAGAACGGACATTTCTGTTCCGATTGATTTTATGAATAAAGTCATGAAGAAAAAGGCCATTACCTTTTTAATTTCTGACTTTCAAGGTGAAGGGTTTGAAAATAAACTGAGAAGTTTTTCAAGAAAGCATGACCTTGTGGCCATTTCCGTTACTGACCCTAGAGAAATAGAAATCCCTAATATTGGCTACATTGAACTAGAGGATGCAGAAACTGGAGAGTCTCTTCTTATTAATACAAGTGATTTAAGTGGTGTACAGTCTTTTTCAAAAAAAGCGAAGACGGCTTTAAGAGAGAAAAAAAAGTTCTTCCAAAAAAATGGAATAGACTTTCTTGATGTGAGAACAGACAGTTCTTATTTTGACACTCTCATTAAATTTTTTAGAGAAAGGGAAAGAAAAAGGTGAAAAAAGACACAAGGTTTATGATTCTTTTTTTTAGTCAAGGTGTATTAGGTATCTTGCTTGGTGTTTTAGTCTTCCAAAACTTTGAAAGTGGAAAAACCTCCGATCAAGGAGGTGTTGATGTTTTCAAGGATGTTGCTTCGAAGTTACATGCTGCTGGACTTGTGAATCAAGCGGCCAGACAGTATGAAAAATACCTTGAGAAGGGAAAGGTTGATGCCAAAGTAAAAGCAAAAATGTCCTATTCACTTGGTGAATTATATGAAGAGGAAGGGCATTTGGAAGAGGCCATCAGCTGGTTTTATAAAGTCGAATTGTTGGACCCTCAATCAACTTATGTAACTGAAGCTAATAAGAGGATCGTAACCCTTTTAGAAAAGCTTAAAAAGTTTGGTGCCGCGAGAGCTTTTATTAAGGATAAAACAACTCTTTCAACAGATAAGGGGGCGGTGAAAAGAAAAGGGGCAGCTATTGTCGCTAAGGTAGGAGATCAGAACATTTACGATTATCAGTTAAATGAGTACGTGGATTCCTTTGATCGTAAAGGACAGGAAAATTTGAAATCTCATAAAGTTAAACAGGAACTACTTCAGCAATATGTCATCAACCAAATTCTTTGGCAGAAATCAAAAAGACTAGGCTTAGAAAAAGACCCATCATTTATAAAAAAACTAGAAAATGTTACAAAGCAGCTCCTTGTTGAAAGACTTCTTAAAAATGAAGTTGAAAAAAAGATTAAGGTTGATGAGGTCGACCTTAAAAATTATTTTAAGGCCAACCGGAGTAAATTTTCTCAAAAGTCAGTGATAACCCTTACAAAAATTGAGTTTAAAGGAAAGGATCACTCCCAAAAGATAAAAGCCTATTTAAAAGGAAGGAAGAAAGAAACAAAAGACCTTATAACTGAAATTAAAAAAAGGGTTCCTTCTGCTCTTTTTGAAAAAGGGATCACACTTACAAAAGGCCTTCCATCACCTGGTTTAGATTTGAACCCTTCTCAGATGAATAATCTGTTTAAAAAGGAGAAGGGGGAATGGAGTGGGCCTTTTTTAAAATCTGGAGCCTATAAAATGTATATAGTAACCGGAAAAACTCGTCCTCAAGAATATGCTTATGATGACATTAAAAAGGTTGTTAAGCAGAGTTATAAAGTAGAAAAAGGCCAAGGGCTCTATAAGAAACTTGTTCAAGAATCATTTAAAAACGAAAATGTACAGCTTTTTGTGGAAAGGTGGAAATGAGAACTGAAACACGCAATAGGTCTATTAATTTTTTGAAAGAGGCTCCTTTTTCGCTTTCTATCTTTTTGGTCCTCTTTTTTTGTTATTATGCCCCTCTTCAAAATGTATTTGCAGATACAAATAAGATGACTAGTTTTTTAAAGGCCGAAGTTGACAAGGCCATTATCAAACCTGGTGAAATAGTTACTTTCCGCCTTAGAGCTTTTTCTTCATTTAAGGAAGGACCTCTTTTTCTCCCTGAAAGTGGTGATAAAATCCAAGGTTTTAGGATTGTAGACTTTGGTAAAGAAGGTCCGGTTAAAGAAGATGGAGAATGGGTTTTTGAGAGGTGGTATAAATTAGAAGCAGACCTAACTGGTTCTTACATCCTTCCTTCTTTGAAATTGGCCTTTAAAAATAAAGATGGGAAAGAGGTTCGTTTAAGTTCTCCTGAAATTTTTGTTGAAGTAAAAAATGAAGACGTCAAGGCTTCTAAAGGAAAAAATAACGGGTCTGAGTCGGAAGGCTTAAAGGGCAAAGAAGAAGGACTAAGAGATATTAAACCTTTGACATTTTCTCCATCTAAAACTCTTGCTTATATTGCCGGGGGAATCTTGATACTCGGTGTTTTAGGCTTTTTGATCTATTACTTTTTTAAAAGGAAGGGAGCTGAAAGTGAAGCTCTTCCTTTAACTCCTCCTCATGAAAGGGCCCTTTCTGAATTAGAAAAGTTAAAAAAAGGAATTCCATCTTTGTCAGATTATTCTCAAAGGAAAAGTTTTTATTTTTCTCTTTCAGATATTGTTCGTTCATACGTAGAAGATAGTTACGAATTCCCAGCTAAAGAGCGGACACAAGAAGAAATTCGAAGAGATATTGACCTTTTAAACTCTGTTAAACCTCCTCAGCAAAAAGTTTTCTTGGGAATTTTAAAAGAAGCGGACCTTGTTAAATTTGCCAATATAGAGAAAAGTGAAGAGGAAGGAGAAGTCCTTTTGCAAGATGCAAAAAAATTCGTTTTGGAAACAATGCCAAAAAAAGAAGATGAGAAAGAAAAAGAGGAGGATTCGGTTTTATGATCCGTCTGGCTTACCCTTGGTTTCTATGTTTGTTACTATTCATTATTCCTATTTTTGTTTGGGGACAGAAAAGTGGAGGAAAGATCCGCTTTTCGAGTATTGACCTCTTGAAGTCAATGAATATGAGGGCCAAAAATAATCCTAAATTAATTCTCCTCATTCTTCGATCCTTGGCCATCATCCTTCTTGTTTTAGCCCTTGCTAGACCACAGTCTGGAAGGCAGTTTACAAAAACAAATTCGGAGGGGGTCGATATATTACTCGTCCTTGATACGTCTGAAAGTATGAAGGCTTTAGATTTCAAAAGGGAAGGAAAAAGGGTTAACCGCCTCGAGGTTGTTAAACAAGTTGTAAGAGATTTTATTAAAAAGAGACCCAATGACAGGATTGGATTAGTTGTTTTTGGAGAGGAAGCTTTTACTCAATGCCCTTTAACTCTAGATCATGGCATCGTTATGGATTTTCTCGATAACATTAAAATCGGTATGGCCGGATCTGCTACAGCTTTGGGACAAGCCATTGGAATTGGTGTGAATCGAATGAAAGATCTAAAGTCCAAGTCAAAAATAATGATTGCTCTGACCGATGGAAGGAATACTGTAGGACGTTTAAGTCCCTTACAGGCTTCAAAACTTGCAGATCACTATGGGGTTAAGGTTTATACGATTGGGGTTGGAACTAAAGGGAAGGCTCCTTTTTTAGCAGATACACTTTTTGGAAAACGTTATATTTATCAAGAAGTTGATTTAGATGAAACGACTCTTAAGCAAGTCGCTTCAGAGACAGGAGCAAAATATTTTAGAGCGACTAATACCGATGAACTTAAAAATATTTATGGCCTTATTGATAAGTTAGAGAAAACAAAAATAGAGGTTAAAAAGTATACGGAGTACAATGAAATGTTTGCCCATTTTTTAATTCCAGGACTCTTCATTTTGCTTTTGGAAATATTTTTGGGGCAAACAAAGTTGAGAAGAATTCCTTAAAAGAGAAAGAACGAGGAGAACCCCTTGAAGTTTGCAAACCTTCAATATTTATGGTGCTTAATCATCATTCCCTTACTTGTCTTATTTTATATTTGGGCCTTTAAAAAGAAAAAAAGGCTTTTGGAACTTTTTGTTAGTGAGGAATTAAAAGGTAAATTGCTTAAGGGTTTTTCTGCGAAAAGGCAGAAGGTAAAGGCTTTTCTTTTAATTTTTGCCTTCTTTTTCTGCGTGCTTGCCTTAATAAGACCTAAATGGGGGTTTCAATGGGAGGAAGTGAATCGGAGAGGTGTTGATATTATTCTGGCCTTAGATGTTAGTGAAAGTATGTTGGCGGAAGATGTTTCTCCTAATCGTTTAGAGAGGGCCAAGCGTGAAATTATTGACCTCCTTAATATGATGCAGGGCGATAGAGTGGGATTGGTAGCATTTTCTGGAACGAGCTTTCTTCAAAGCCCACTTACTCTGGATTATGGTGCCGTAAGAATTTTTTTAGATGAATTGGATACAGATCTTATTCCAGTTCCTGGAACGGCTATTGGAGACGCCATAAAAAAGTCAATCAGTGCTTTTGATACCCAAAATAAAAAGTCACGAGTGCTTATCTTAATTACTGATGGAGAAGATCATAATGGGGAGCCAATAAAAATGGCCAAGATGGCCTATGAAGAAGGGATTAAGATTTATACGATAGGGATTGGTAAGGAAGAGGGTGCTCCCATTCCTGATAGGAAAAGAGGAGGGTTCAAAAAAGACTCTCGAGGAAATGTTGTAACGACTCAATTGGATGAGGAAACTCTTCAAAAAATAGCGCTTGATACCGGGGGAAGTTATGTTCGGTCTATAACTGGCGACCTGGATTTGGAAAAAATTTATAATGATATTACAAAAAAAGTTGAGTCTAAAGAACTTGTAAGTGGGAAGAGGAAGCGGTTTGAAGAGAGGTTTCAGTGGCCTCTTATGGTGGCCCTTTTGCTTTTGATTTTAGAGGTTTTTGTTAAGGAGCGTAAAGGAAGTCAAACTGTTCTAGGAATTATGGTTTTCTTATTACTTACGACTTTGCCTTTGCAGGAGGTTCAAGCTGCCCCATGGGATTCCCAACGAAAGAATGGGGAAAGCGATTATCAAAATAAGAATTATAACAAGGCTTTAAAAAGTTTTCTTGAAGCTCAGGTAAAAGAACCTAAAGATTTGGAATTAAAATATAATACGGGAAATTCTTATTATAAAATGAAGGAATATGATAAGGCCTTTAAGCTTTTTGAGTCTACGGCCAAAAAAGGAGACAAGGACCTAAGCGCAAAATCTTACTATAATTTGGGTAATACTGCTTACAAAATGGGGAAGCTGAAGGACTCTGTTGGGTACTATAAAAAGACCTTGGAAATAAACCCTAATGATAAGGATGCTAAGCATAACCTGAATTTTGTAAGGAAAGAAATTAAGAGAAGAATTGAAGAGGAGAAAAAAAGACAGGCCAACCAAAAAAATCAAAGTGGTCAAAAGAACCAGAAAGGTCAAAATAAGCAAAAAGACCAGAAAGATCAGAAAGGACAACAAGGGAAACAACAGGCTGAAAATCAAAAGTCTGGTGATCAAAATAGTACTAATAATGATGATCAAAATAAGGTTTCCAAGAACGAGAATGAAAAAAAGGGTAATAAAGGGAAAGAGGATCAAAAAGAGCAAGATAAGAAGTCAGAAGGTGTCGCCAAAGCCTCTAATGAAGATGAAAAAGATGGGAAAGAGAAAAATAAAGAGGACCAGGTAAAGAGTCAGGCTTCCTCAATTCAGAATCAAGACCCTGAGACGAAAAAGGGAAGTCGTGGTAAAAAAATGAGTGAAGCTGAAGCTTTAAGGTGGTTAAACTCTTTAAGTGATGAAAGGAAAAAGTATTTAAAACGCAAAATGCGGGGAAGAAGGAGCTATCAAGTTGAAAAAGATTGGTAAGGAATTGAAAAATAAGATGGGTAATTTCTCCTCCTTGAAAACAATTGTAACCCTATGGGTTTTCCTGGCTTTTTTGGGGATGAAATCCTCATTGGTTGGAGCTATAGAGATTGGTTTAACCGTTGATGAAAGCACTATATCTTTAGGGGAGGAGTTTTCTATCCAAATTCGGATTGAAGGTTCTCAAAGTGTTGAGTCCCTTCAAATTGAAAATGCGGATAAGTTTTCACTTTCCAATAGAGGAACTTCTACATCAGTCCAAATTATTAACGGCAAAGCGAGTACAAGCAAGACTATAAATTACTCTCTTTATTCTAAAAAAGAGGGCTCTTTTAAGGTAGGCCCTGTCGTTGCTTTAATTGATGGAAAAGAATATAGGAGTAATGTCCTCAATTTGAAGGTTCTGGCCGATGCTGCTTCTGCGAACTCAAATGTTAACCAGGGAAAAGGTGGTTCTGCTGATGAGACCCATAAGGGGCCTTCCAAGGAAAAAAGGGATAAAAACTTTTTGATAGAAGGTTTCGTTAATAAAAAGAACCCTTTTGTTGGAGAGCAAATTATCTATACTTTTAGGCTTTATTACCGTGTTGAAATTAGTAATCCAAAAGTAAGTTTGCCTAAATTTAAGGGCTTTTGGAAAGAAGAGCTTGGTGAGGGACGTTCATACAGAAAAGTTATTAAGGGTAAGGAGTGGAGAGTTTATGAAGTGAATTATGCTCTTTTTCCAACAAAGCCTGGAAAAGTAAATATTTCTGAATCAACTTTTGCGGGAGATATTTACATCCGAGATGGATCAGGAAGAAGACGGGGTTCTGGCTCTCTATTTGATATGTTTGATGATCCTTTTTTTGGAGGAGGGTTTGGTAGAAGGAAAAAGGTAACACTCCGTACTAAAGAATTAGAAATCAAAGCGAAGCCTTTACTAGAAGAGGGGAAGCCTGACAGCTTCAGTGGGCTTGTTGGTGACTTTAAAATCGTTTCTCGTATCGATAAAGATTCTCTCAGGCAAGGGGAGTCAACAACTCTGACCTTATCAGTCCAAGGAAGTGGGAATATCTTTGACGCAAAAATTGAGGAGAAGGACATACCGGGGTTTAAAATTTATAAGGATAAACCGGTTTTAAAAATTCAGAGAAACAAAAATGGAGTCTTTGGAAAACGTGTTTTCAAAATGGCTTTAGTTCCTCAGGATGTGGGAAATAAACAGATACCTTCCTTTAGCCTAAGCTATTTTGACCCAAAAAAAGGGGTTTATAAAGTGACTTCAACAAGGCTTCTTTCAGTAAATATTCTAAAAGCTAAGTCTGGCGATGAAGAGAACGTTAACCTTGTCTCATCGAGTCAGTCACCCATGAAATTAAAAAAGAAGATAAAGGTTGAAGCTAAAGACTTGATGCCCATAAAGAGGAATGTGGAGAAAACTTTGGGTAGTCTTACTGTAAGTGAAAAAAGCATTGTTTGGATAACCTTCTTACTTTCACCTCTTCTTTTTATGATCTCCTTTTTTTGGCAAAAAAAGAAGGAGAGGCTCAAAGGAAATGAAGCTTTAAGAAGGCAGGAACAAGCCTTGAAAAAGTTTAATAAGGGTCTTAAAGGTGTGAATGAAGGCAGTAACTTTTTAACAGAGGCTTCAAATGTCTTTAGAGATTATATTGGAGATAAAGTGAACGTAGATGGAAAGGCCTTGACTCCTCTTGACTTAGATAGAGTTTTAAGCCCCCACCAATTGGGGCCTGAAACTTTGAAAGAAATAAAGAGCCTTCTGCAGGACTTTGAAAGTGCACAATATGGAGGGCAAGCCAAGAAAGGTCCAAGAGAAATGATGATTAAAATGAAAAGTATCGTAAAGAGTATGGAAAAGGAATTAAGATGAGTCTATTCACGATAATTAAGACAGGAAAAGCAATTCTTGCCTCAACCCTTTTTTCATTTTTGATCCTCTTTTCTGGGGTAAGTGAATCTTTTGGTGAGGCTTTAAAAGTTCAAGAGCTGTTTTTAAAGGCCAATAAGTCCTATTATGAAGGTCGATACACGGATGCAATTAAGGAGTATAAAGCCTTACTTGAATTTGATAAGGGAAGTTGGGGAGAGGTCCACTTTAATTTAGGAAATGCCTACTTTAGAGCAGGTGAGCTTGGGAGTGCTCTGTTTCACTTCAAGAAATCCAGTGAAGTTCTTCCACGGGATGGGGATGTAAAATATAATCTTGAATATCTGAGATCAAAAACTAAGGATAAAGTTGAAGCAAAGCCTTTTTTAGATCCAAGAGGACTTTTTCCTCTCAATCAAAAAGAAGTAACCATTTCGTTGATGAGTTTTTGGGTCCTTTTTTGGGTAGGGTCTCTTTTGTATTTATTATTGAAATATGAGTCATTTAAATGGATTCGTAACTTATCCTTTTTCTTCGTTTTACTTTTTTCCATTCCTTTTTTGAATTATGCTTTTTGGGAACGTGACTTTGGTGTTGTAAAAGTTTCTAAGGCCTCTGTTTTTTCAGGAATTGGCAAAGATAATGTGAAGTTATTTGTCCTTCATGAAGGAGCTGAGGTTAATTTACAAGATAAAAGTGAAAAGAACTGGGTCAAGATAGAGGTTGATAAAAATAAAAAGGGTTGGATGAGAAAAGAAGACCTTATTTTCTAAGGTCCTTTTTTCGTACGACCTTGAAAGTTAATCTTTAAAAGCTTTCCATAGTTCGTTTGCCTTAAAGAGGCCTTTATCCAATACATATCCTGTTACAAGGCTTTCTGGTGTAACATCGAAGGCAGGATTGTAGGTTTTTGCTTTCGAGGGCCCCCAAACAACTTTTCCAAAGCTTCCTTTGACTCCCCTTACTTCATCAGGTTCCCTCTGTTCAATAGGGATTTCACTTCCATTGGGACAGTCTTTGTCAAATGTTGTGAACGGGGCAACAACATAAAAAGGGACCCCATGGAATTTTGCATTAACAGCAAGGGAATAAGTTCCAATTTTGTTCGCAAAATCTCCATTGGCAGCGATTCTATCGGCACCAACAAAAATTCTATCTATCTTCTTAAGGCTCATGAGGTGGCCTGCCATATTATCGCAGATAAGAGTATACGGAATCTCTAGAGATTCAAGTTCCCAAGTCGTTAATCTTCCCCCTTGAAGGAGAGGTCTGGTTTCATCTACGTAGACGTGGATCCCTTTATGACTTTCGTATGCCTTTGAGATAACTCCTAAAGCGGTGCCTCTTCCAACTGTGGCCAACCCCCCTGTATTACAATGAGTAAGGATATTTTCATTTGGTTTTATTAATTGTGATCCAATTGTGGCCATTTTTTCGCAGAGTCTTACATCTTCTTCAAAAATATTTTCAGCTTCTTTTGTAATTTCAAGTGTGTTCCATCGAGTTTTTTGTCCTACCTCGAGGACCCTATCTATAGCATTCATAAGGTTTACAGCAGTAGGCCTGGAGTTTCTTAGGAGCTCTGCCTTTGCCATGATTTTTTCAGGGGTAGGTTCCTTTTCTGCGTAAAGGGCCAAACTTAAAACTGCTGAGACACCTATAAGTGGTGCACCCCTTGTTTTTAAGTCTAGAATTATTTTAGACATTTCTTCAGGTGTCTTGGATTCTATCCAGTCCTCTTGGTGGGGGAGCATTTGTTGATCGAGAATAAATAACCTTCCATTTTCAACTTTGAGGGCCATCGATTCTAGGTCTTTCATAAATTAATATCTCCGATTTGTTTTCTTTTTTCTTGAAGATATTGAATTTCATCTTGAGGGAGAGTTGTCAATCCCCTTAGTTTTTTGGCCATCATAAGAATATGTGCTGTATGCTCAATTCTTTCCATGCCATTAATCGCTTCTTCCATGGTTTCTCCCCAACTGATTGCTCCGTGTCTCGTCAAGATGAGGGCCTTGTGATGGGGTAAGTAAGGCATTATATTTTTTGCCATGTCATCTGTTCCAGGTCGAGCGTAAGGGACAAATGGTATGCTGCCAACAGCGAGGATAAGTTCTGGAAGAACGTCATAGGGGAGGTTTTTTAGTTTTGGGAATGCAATTGTCCATGCGATTGCAGAAGGAGGGTGTGCATGGATGACAAAGGATGCTTTGGGGCAACTTTTGTATATTTGGAGATGCATAGCAAGCTCACTGGAGACTTTTTGCTTGGGGTTTTTGTCCTTAATATTGTAGAGAATAATTTCCTGTGGTTGCAAAAAGGCTTTTTGCTTCCCTGAAGGTGTAATGAGTATTTGGGAATCGTTTTCTTTTGAGCTTATATTTCCATCAGTAGCGGCCAGGATGTTCTTGTCGTAAAGCCTTCTTGCAGCAGCGACAATTTGCTCTCTGTAATGACTCCCCATAGAGTGCTTTCTTCTCCAAAAAAAGGCCATGAATGATCTCCAATTTAACCAAAGTTACATCTTTCCTGTTCGTTTGTAGGGTGTAAACTCCTCCCTTTATCGGATTTAACGTCGGAAATTGTAGAAAAATAATTTGTTAAAGTTAAATTGGCAAAGCCTTTATTTGATAAGGTCTTTGGGGTTTTCATCTAAATGATTTGTTTAAGAGGATCTACTGATGAACGATTCCAGGTTTTCTCTTTAAGGAAGGATTGAAAACCCCTTCCTTTAAGACCTCTTTAACTTTTAAAAAAAAATGTATTGCAATAAGGGGAGTGTCCTGATTACAATAGCTACATATTAATTTTAGGCTAATTAATCGCCCCCGGAATTATGATAAAAATTAATTCGGGTGAACCAAAAAAGGGGAATTTATGAACAGGCAAGAACTATTGGAAAAGGTTGCCAAGGACTCTGGACTTGAATTGACAAAAAAAGATGCAGAGCTTTTTTTGAACACAACTTTAGATGTGATCAAGAAAGCTGTTAAAAAAGGTGAAGACGTATCTTTGATCGGCTTTGGTACTTTTACTAAGGTAAGAAGAAAAGCTAGAACAGGGATTAACCCAGCAACTGGTGAAAAACTAAAAATTAAGGCAAAAAATGTGCCAAAGTTTAGACCAGGAAAAGCTTGGAAAGATCTTCTTTAAGAATATCTTTATAAAGAAATTTGAAAAAAGCACTCTCTACGGGAGTGCTTTTTTTTTGCAATTAATCAAAAATACCTTTGTAATGGAGACCTTTTGGCAGGTTGACTTCTGCACTATCTAGTTCCTCAATATCTTTTTGTTCAACAATAAGCTCTTCCTTTAATGGTCTCAGAACCGAAAGTTCAGTTAAGGAGTCAAGCGTTAACCTATCGTCTTTGTAGATAGGGTCCTTTCTTTTTAGAGTTTTGGAAAACTGTTCCCAAGTAAGCAATTGAGAACGGACCCAGCAGTTGAGACCATCAAATTTCAAACAAGCTTCATGAGAAAACCTATCGAGATCTTTTTCATTGTTGTTGATGATTGAAACATAACTGTTCATGAGGTTAATCTCTAGAGGAATAAACCCGGTATAATCATAATTAAGTCTTTTAAGGTGTTGATGAGCTTCTTTAAAAAAGCCCATTTGGATAAGAAATGCCGTTTCTAGGGACCTCTTTTTTCTAGGGTCTATATCTTCGCTTAAAAGCGAATTTAGGTGTTTTTTACCTTGTTTCCACTTTCTGAGTATCCAGGAAAGCGGAAGTGACCTTTCAAGAGCATTTTTGGAATTGATTTTATTTTTTAATGCGAGTTGAAAATGACCATAGGCCAGTTCAAATTCTCTGCTTTTTAATCGTAAATTTCCTTTAATATTCTCTGAGTTCGCTGTCGAAATATCCTCAATAAAATCAAGGGCCATCTCTTTTTGGTCGAGTCTGTAATAAATGAAGCTAATGAGTTCTCTTATTTTTTTTGATCGATAAAGTTTTTTTGGCAGATCAGATAATTTTGAGACAATATTTTTTTCCTTATTGAGAAAAATGGCCAACTTCAACCACAAAGTAGTCATTTCCTTATCTTCAAAAAGCTTTTTAAGTTGGAGGGGGGACTCCTTCCCTATTTGAATAGGGGAGCCATTTTTAACTTTCACAGTATTTTTAAGCCAAAAATGATCTTTTTTAGAATACTTTGAAGAAGCTTCTTGGCATTCCTCCGTTTCTTTTGTGAGTCTCTTTTTTTTGCTTAGTGCCATCAAGTTTAGTACTTTAATGAGGCAAGTTTCTTTATAAAAAGAAAAAAAGGAAAACTCCGGATCCTCAAGAATTTTAAGAGAGTTTGCATAATCTTTTTTAAGAAACAAGATAAGAGATTGCAGCCTTTTTTTTGGGTAGAAAATTCTTTTATTTTTTGTAGATATATTTTTTAAATAAAACTCCGCGGCTTTCAAGTTTCCATTTAGAATATTGAACTTGGCTTTTTTTAGGAGAAAATCATTTTTTTTTCTTTTTTCTTCTTTCATAGTTTGAAAATAATCTAATATATCCCCCTGACTCATATTTTCCCAGGCAATATTTTCCTCCCCAAGAGTGTGGAGAGGTGTAATTAAGAGCGAGAAGATTATACCGGTTAAGGCTTTCCAAAAAGAAGTCAATTTCATGGACCGTTCATCGGTTGGAGGCCAGATAACCTTATTTAGATTTGTAGAACCATGTTGTGTGGGTAAATTTATTTCGTGAGATTGTGAAGTTCTTTTAGATTAAATATTATAAATTTTTTTTGGGGGTACCCGATAACCATTAGAGGGTCCCAAATTGAAAAAAATAACCTCCATATCATTTTTTCTTTTCCTTTGTGTTTTCAAAGTGCATGCTCTTATACCAATTGAGAGCCTTGTTTTAGGAGACTTTTCCTCCTTATATCAAAGAGAAAAGAGTGACCCCTTAGAATATATCTTTAGACGTGAAGATCCTTTAAGAATGAGTCAGGACAATAGAGGATTTAAAAGGCAATTAGGATATTTTAGAGGCTTTTATTTGGAGGGGCAAAAACTCAAAAACTATTGCAAGGTTGGTAGAAAGGTTAGGTACTCGACCTACAAAGAAAGGGTTGAGACTAAAAGATCTTTACTAGCAACTCTTCAGTATATTGGAATTGACCTCACTTTAAGGGCGATTTCAGATTACTCAAAAGAAATTGAATTAAAAAAAAGTGACTTCAACAATTTAGTTCAAAATGTAACGAATAACTTTTGCTCTAAAAACATGACAATTATTAGTCAGAGGCAATTGAAAAAAAACTTTCAACTTCAATTTAGCTCTGGTGGTGAAAAAGTTCAAATACCCAATATTGAAAAGAACCCCTTCTTTCCAAGGAGTCTTCTTCAAATTAATGAAGACAGAGAAAGACTTGAGCAGGAATTTATGTATTCGATTAAACTATTTAGATCTTTTTGTTCTTGGGGAAATGATGCTCAAAATTTACGACTCCTAGTCCCTTTAGTGAAGCACCCTTCTATAATGGCTTTTGTCATAAGACAATTGACTAATAAGGGACTTATTTGGGACCCGATTCAAAACAAAGCTCTTCTTAAAACCAATCTGAAAACAGTCCAGGTTTGGTGCGAGGAATTTATTTGCAGGCGTGTAGGGCATAAGAAATTTAATAATCTCCACTGGAAGTCAATAGGTTCCAAAACGTTCCAAAGAGATCTTGAAAACCTTTACTGTGAAGATTTTCTTGAGGCAGGTTATACATATAAAAATCAAGAGCCGCGAGTAAAGAAAATAATAGAAAAAAAAGACTTGTTTGAGGATCATTTGATGGTTTCTCAAATGATTGCACTTATAACTGGCATCCCTGACTTCTTGGTAGGCGCGAAAAAATTAAATGATGGATTAGAGTTCACAAAGGCTTCCATGGAGAGGTCTTGGAGAAGGTGGGCGAAAAAGCAGAATGATCATTTTAATGAAGAAATTCTTTTTGAAGAGTCCTTTATAATAGAACCTGTTCGGAAAGACCTCTACTTTAATAATTTAGATCCGGAATTTGGGGTAAAACTTGATGTAAATCTTGGTGAACTGGATCGAGCTGTCAGCATGTTGGGTAAATTGAAGACGACCATTACAATAAAAGTGTCAAAAAGCTTTTTGAGTTGGGTTAGAAAAGAATTGCTTGAAGCTCAGAGGTTTGGGAATAAGAAAAAGATAAAGTCATTAAAAAAGCTTTTTACAGTTCAAATAAAAGATCAAATTATATCTAAAAGAAACCTTTGGAAGCTTCCACCATGGCGGAAAAATCTTGAAGTTTTAATTGTTAGGGAGCTACTTAGACAGCTAGAGGCTTATAGAGGAGATTTCTTTGAAAAAGACCACCCAAAAATTCTTTCTTTACCCATAGACTTTTATTACGGTATTTATGCTCTTAGGTACATGCATTATAAGCATAGGGTTTCACTTATGAATTTATAACTTAGGTTTTTGGACCGTTTGTTGTTTTGCATTGTTTTTGAAGTGTAAAATACCCACTCAGGATGTTCTTTTTTTAAAATTGTGTTATCTTGGGGCTGTTTAGGTCCGTTTAAAGGCTTGAATGAAAGTATTCATGTAAATATTTATGGAATAAAGGGAAAAACTTAAGATCAATGAGAGAAAAGAATTCCAAAAACTCATCAAATGGCAAAAAGAAAAGCACTTCTAATTCGACAAGAAAGAAGAAGGTTTCTCCAAAAATTGATGAAACCCTCGAGGTGTCCAATGATAAGGTCAAAGTGGTCAGGGCCAAAGTTGATTCAATAAAAAATATTTATGATCCCTCGGTTGAGAAAGAGTCGGCAAGTGATGTTGTGGTTGAAGTTGTTGGAACCTCTAGTGAGAAAGGTAAAGAAAATGCCTTAGAGAAAGGGGCTTCGAGCAAAGAGTTTTCTCCCTCTAAAGAGGTTGCGCTCTATGAGCCAGATAAAGTCAGTGACCCTCTTACTGTCTATATAAGAGAAATTAATCGTTATGACCTTCTTTCCATAGAGCAAGAGCAAGCTTTAACGAAGGCTTTAGAAGAAACTGGTGATATAGAGATCGCTCGAAAACTAGTCCTCGCTAACCTAAGGTTGGTTGTTAAAATTGCTATGGAATACCGGTCTGCTCACCAAAATGTTATGGATTTAATCCAAGAGGGAAATATTGGTCTTATGAAGGCCGTTTCAAAGTATGACCGTTCTAAAGGTGCCAAACTCTCTTATTATGCTAGTTGGTGGATTCGTTCTTACATTCTCAAGTTTATTTTAGATAACTTCCGTTTAATAAAGATTGGGACAACAAACGAACAAAAGAAGCTTTTTTATAATCTTATGAAAGAAAAGAACCGGCTTTTAAGTATGGGAATAGACCCTGATACGAAGACACTTTCCGAGAATCTGGGGGTATCTGAAAAAGCCGTGGTTGTTATGGATCAAAGGCTTAGCGACCAGGGCGGGGAAGTTAGTATCGATAAGCCACTCTTTGATGACTCAGAAAAGGGAACTTTAGGAGATAACCTTGTTGACACAAAGTATGACGGTGGCTTGGAAAATATTGTTGCTGCGAGTCAGGAGGTCGATCTTCTTAAAGAGAATCTAGGGGGGTTTATGGAAACTTTAAAACCGAGAGACCTAGAAATCTTTAAAAAACGGCTACTTGAGGAAGTTCCCCCTTCTTTACAAACCCTTGCGGACTCTTATGGTGTTTCCAGGGAAAGAATACGGCAAATAGAGGAGCGCCTCCTGAAGAATTTAAGGGTTTACATGTCAAAGTTTATTCGATAAAAGTCGGTAATTGTTAGTGTATGCGCATATTTTCAGGTTTTTATAAGAGCTTGGAGATTTTGTAAGTTAAAGGGGACAGTGATGATTACTGCAGAAGAAAAAAAAGAAATTATTAATCAATTTGGAAAAAACGAGAAGGACACAGGTTGTGTTCAGGCTCAGGTTGCAATCTTGACTAGAAGAATCGAGAACTTGAAGGTTCATTTTAAAGAAAACCGTCATGATTATCATTCTAATAGAGGTTTGCTTAAGATGATCGGGAAAAGAAAGTCTCTTCTCAATTATCTATCGAGAAAAAAGCCGGCAGAGTATACCGACTTAATTAAAGCACTAGGTTTGAGAAAATAACAGTTGGAATTATAAAAAAGGGAGTTTTAGAACTCCCTTTTTTTTAGGAGCCGTGAGGCTTGAGTTTTTTAGATTTCAAAAGTTTTAACAAAGACATAAAAATTGTAGGGAGAGAGAATATAAGGGATATTTGAAAAAACGATAGTAACACTAGCTTTTTTGAAATATCTTTTAAATTCCTCTCTACAGCTTTCTGAACTTTTATAACTTTTGCAAGCTTAGAAAGCTCAGGTCATCTTGGGTTCACCAAAGATTGTTGAATTACTTTTAGAAGTGATAGTTAACTAATTAATAAATAAAAAACTCCCTTAGTTTGCATATGTATAACTATGCTCGCGTATGGGGGAGTTGTAACTTTGAATAGTGGAGATTTTTTCTATGAATGAAAATAAAAAAGAATACTCGTTTGACTACGGAGGGAAGAATGTCGTTATTGAAACAGGTCGTTTAGCGAAACAAGCTGATGGCTCTGTTCTTATTTCCTGCAACGGGACACAGGTCCTTGTTACAGCATGCTCCTCGAGAGAAATGAAGGATGGCCAAGACTTTTTTCCTTTGACTGTAGACTATGTTGAAAAATTTTACGCTGCTGGAAAGTTTCTTGGCGGCTTTATTAAAAGAGAGGCGAAGCCAAGTGTTGGTGAGACTCTGAATGCTCGTTTAATTGATAGACCCTTAAGGCCTTTGTTTCCTAAAGGTTATATGTTCGAAACTATTATAGCAGCCACGGTCCTATCTTACGGTGAAAATGGTGATGCTGAGGTTTTAGCTGGAATGGGAGCTTCTGCAGCTCTTTGCATTTCAGACATTCCTTTTGGTGGTCCTGTGAGTACCGCTAAGGTTGGTCGTATTGATGGTAAACTTGTTTTAAACCCAAGCCATGCCCAGTGGGAAAACTCAGATCTAGAGTTAGCCGTATCTGCTTCTAAGGACGCCATTTTAATGGTTGAGGGAGAAGCTGAAGAGCTTTCTGAAAGTGAAATGATGGAGGCCATAGAGTTTGCTCATGAGCACATTAGAACCGCCTGTGATGTTATGGAGAAAATGAGAGAAGAGGTCGGTGTACCTAAGAGAGAATTTGTTTCAGCTCAGCCTAATGAAACTTTCTTTAATAAGGTAAAAGAAGACTTTTCTTCTGACGCTAGAAGCGTTTTAGATATTGTTCCAAAACTTGAAAGACAGAAAGCTGTGAAAAGTCTTGAAAAGAAAGTTGCTGAAACTATTGAGAAGGACCCAGAGTCTTTTGGGCTTTCCGCTGATGTTTCTTTTGGTAAAGAAGCCTATAGTGTTGTTGATGAGCTTCTCTATCATATGATGAGAAACGACATCATGAAGGAAGAAAAAAGGATTGCAGGTCGTGGATTGGACGAAGTTCGTCAAATCGAAACTGAAGTCAACGTTTTAGATACTCCGCATGGGTCAGGTCTTTTTACCAGAGGTGAAACTCAGGTTCTTTCGACTGTCACTGTTGGGGGTGTGAAAGGTGAGCAAATGACGGACCGAATTTCAGGTCAGAACTTTGATCGTTTCTACCTTCACTATAACTTTCCTCCTTTTTCTGTTGGTGAAGCAAGAGGAAAGTTCAATGTTTCTAGACGTGAGCTAGGTCATGGAAACCTTGCTGAAAGAGCTCTAAAAGCTGTTTTACCTAATAAAGATGACTTTGGTTATACAATGAGAGTTGCTTGTGAAGTTTTAGAATCAAATGGTTCTTCTTCTATGGGCTCTGTATGCTCTGGTTCTATGGCCCTTATGGATGCTGGTGTCCCTCTTAAAGAGCCTGTTGGAGGTATTGCTATGGGTCTTATTAAGGAAGGGGATGACTATAAAGTTTTAACTGATATCTTAGGTGATGAAGACCACCTTGGAGATATGGACTTTAAAGTTGCAGGAACAACGAAAGGGATCACTGCGATTCAGATGGATATAAAGATTGAAGGAATTTCTAAGGAAATTTTCGTGGAGGCCCTCGATAAGGCAAAGAATGGTAGAAATCATATTCTAGGTGAGATGGCCAAAACGATTTCTAAGCACAGAGCAAATTTCAAAGATGGCGTGCCTCGTATGGTTTCTTTCAAAATTCCTCAAGATAAAATTGGGGCTTTGATTGGACCTGGTGGAAAAAATGTTAAAGCTGTCCAGGAAAAATTTGATGTCACTCTTGAGTGTGAAGAAGATGGAACAGTAAAGGTCCTTGGCTTAGATGATAAGATTTTAAGTGATTGCCAAAGCTGTATAGAGCTTCAGATTAAAGGTCCTGAAATCGGAAAAGATTACCTCGGTAAAGTTATTACTCTTAAGGAGTATGGTGCTTTTGTCGATATTGTTCCAGGAGTTTCTGGGCTTGTTCATATTTCAGAAGTTGCTAACGAAAGAGTTAACGATATTCATGAATATTTGAGTGAGGGAGACGAGGTAGAAGTTAAAGTTCTTGACGTCGATAGAATGGGAAAAATTAAGCTTTCTGCCAAAGCTGTTAAGCCGCTTGGTAAAAAGAGCTAAGTTAAAGTTGATTTAGGAGAGATTCCTTAAATGAGAGAATAAAAAAGGCGGCTTTATTAGGGCCGCCTTTTTGCATTTTGAAGGGGAGAAGCACTTAATGGAAAGGTCTGTTGTCGTAAAAGTTAAAAAGCTGAATCACTTTGATTCAAGTTTAAATCTACCGACTTATGAGAGCTTACAAGCTGCTGGAGCTGACTTGCGAGTTTCCTTTCCTGATAAAGGGTCTTTGACTTTGGCTCCAGGGGAAAAGGCCCTTTTGCCAACGGGCCTTTCATTAGAAATTCCTGAAGGCTTTGAAATTCAAGTAAGACCTAGGTCTGGTCTCTCTTTTAAAACAAGCCTGATGGTCTTAAATTCCCCGGGAACAATCGACTCTGACTATCGTGGAGAGCTTAAGGTTATTTTGGGTAACCTCGGCAATAAGGAAGAACTTATTTCCCATGGTGAAAGAATTGCACAAGTTGTTCTCGCACCAGTTTGGAAGGCAGAATTTAAAGTATGTGATGTTGAATTAAGTCGGACAGAAAGAGGCGCCAGAGGCTTCGGTTCTACAGGTCACCTTTAAAAGCGGGGGAATGAGTGAAGTTGGAAATTCCTTATCAAGTTGCGAAAAATGGTGATGAGGCTTTTGATCTTGTTAAAGAAAAATTAGACCCTAGTTTCTTATCCAAATTTAAATTAAAAATAAAAGTTGAGTTTAATAAAGAGAAAGGAATTATTGAAGGCATTGGAAAAGGATTTAAGGCATCTTTCATTTTTGAGGAAGATCGGTGCTTGGTTGAAATTTCTCTTTCCTTCTTGCTCAAACCTTTAAGTTCAAAGATTTCTAAGGACCTTGAAGATGGGCTTAGGAATTTGTTGTAGTATTAAGAAAGATTTCATAGTTAGGAGAAAACTCTATGACCAAAAAAATAATGATCAAACCTTCTGGCCAGGAGTTAGAAATAGATGAGGAGAAGTCTATTCTAGAGGCCTTAAAAGAGAAGGGGATATATATAAAATCGAGTTGTGGAGGTGTCGCTAGTTGTACGGATTGCCGTGTAAAGATATTGTCTGGAGAAGATTCTCTGACAACCCCTCCTTTTGAAGAAGTCCAACTATTAGGTAATGTCTTCCATATTACAAAAGAGAGGCTTTCTTGTCAGACCAAGATATGTGGTGATGAAATCGTTATTCTCGATATTTCTGGTCACAACAAGGAAAAAGACAACGAGGCGCTTAGAAATAAAATGAAAAAAGGAAGTCTGAAGAAATCTTCTACAAGGGTAAGAAAAAATACAAGTATTGACGAGACTAAGGAACAGCGGCGTAATGAGTCCGCTCAGAAAAGGTCTGAGAATAAGAAAAAATGGTTTCGAACTTGGGATGATAAAAAAGAAGTAACTGAAGATGAGGTTTCGCTTCTTTCTAAAGTTTCTTCTGGTGGGCACCGCAGACCAAAAGGTTTTAAAACTGAAGGGTTAGAAGACTTTGAAGAGTCTAGGGGTAAAGATGTTTCTAGTAATAGACTCCAGGAAACTCGAAAAGACTCTAGGAAGTCAGGCGAACGAAGGGAAAGAGATAATTCTCAAGGCAAAAGAGACTCCAAAAGTAGTCGATCCAATTCAAAAAGATTCAATAAGCCTTTAAAGAAAAAATAGAAGGAGGAGAGGTTACTCTCTTAGTACTTTGATAAAAGAGCTGCTATTTTTTTCAAATCAGCTTTTCTTCCGTGCCTATCTATGAGTAAGAGCTTTCCATTTTTTAGATGAGCTTTGAGTACGAAGTGACCTTGATTTTGAAAGGCCCGAAACTCCGCTACCTGCTTTTTCCTGGCGATATTGGGAGTATCCATATAGTGCTCAACGATGAATGAGTCTGAGCTTTGGAGTGCTAATTTTCTCCAAAAGAATGGGATTCCCATAACTTTATGCTTTATAGAAAGAGACAGGCCAGACTTTATAAGGGACTTTTCATAAAAGAGCGCCATAGTGAGGGTTAAAGGAATGGCAGTGAAAGTAAGCCATACTGCATAATATATCAATGAGCTATAAATATCTCCATTATTCCCTAGTTTAGTTAGAGGGTCTGAAGCAGCAGTATACATCACTACGAGAGTGATAAAGATTCCTAGGCAGTATGCCCAGAAGATTAGTGGGAGTCCATATGACTTTAATGTTACCGTTGGAGGAGAGCCTGAGTTGTCGGAAATAGAAACTCTATCGGTTTCTTTTTCCGAAACAGGCATAATAAATAAGAGGCCCATGAATTCGAACCTTTTCTAAATGCTAATTTAATTGATTAAATAAGAAAGTCTTAAATTTTGGTATTTCTTTTTGCTTTGGCTTTATCTTTAGCTTTTCTTTTGTTAGCTGCTTCGACTTTTTCTTTTTTTCTAACAGAAGGCTTTTTAAACTCTTTTCTTTTTCTATACTCTTTGAGTACTCCAGCAGCTTCGCACAGCCTTTTAAACTTCTTTAAAGACCCTTCTACACCAAAGCGGCTTCCGTCAATGACAACCTTAATAGCTGATTCTGAACTCATGTACTCTCTTCCTTTTATTATTTTTTTAGTTATAAAATATCATCTTATTATATGGGAATCTAAAACCAAACCCCTAGTTTTCACGAAATCTTGATTTTAGACTCATTGTCTAAAACCTTAAAGAGTCCTCGAAAAGGTAGGTTGAAGGTACTCTGTTTTTCATATCTTTACAATATGAAATTGCCATAATTATGAGCCTTTATGGCAAAATATTAAGAAAAAACCGAGTCTAAGCAGGCTTTTAAGGGTTTTCTTTTGATCTCTCCAATAAAATTTGTTGTTATTCCTGAAAGCTCTTAAGCCTCGATTGAGTCATTTCAGCCCATTTTGGCCTTAGCTCGATTCCAGCAATAAGTCTGTTAAGCTCCATGCAAGCTGCGGGGGTTGAACCTGACCCTGTAAAGGGGTCTAGAACACGTTCTCCTGGAGCTGTGTAGAAGCGAATCAGAGGTTCGAGAACAGAAAAAGATTTGTGATTTGGGTGATTACCCCATTTAAGTCCTTCTTGTTCCTCATCATAGTTATTTATACAAAACCTAGGAGGACAATAGTCAGTGTCTTTCAGGTCTTTATTAGGACTTTTACTGAATATAAGCGCGACTTCATAAGCCCTTGCCAATCTTTCGTTACCACTTCCCCCTTTTGACCATTTTGCCCATGTGTATTCACCATGAAAAAAAAGATCCAGGCTTTCAGCGACCTTCATTATAGGTGCTTTTCCTAGGAAGTTTGTCCAAATGATAAAGTGTCCGCTTTCATCAAGGTAAGGGGCGGCTTTTTCCATCCAAGCCAGAGTGAAAGCTGTGTACTCTTTTCCATTTTCAAACCGCCTAACAGCTTCATGCTCGATTTTTGCTTTTTTGGGGTCCCTCAACCTTCCATCTTTTCTTCTTCTCGTGAGGAGGCAATAGGGAGGGTCGGCTAAAATAAGTTTTACCCTGTTTTCACCCAATACCTGAGAATATGGCTTCTTTAAGGTGGAGTCGCCTTGAATGTGAGTATTTTCCCCTAGGGAAAAAAGGTTTTTTGGATTCATTTAATACCTCAATTCATATAGACCTTTTTCCTATGCAAAATACCGAAAAAAGTCAAAATATCAGAAATTTTTAGAGGAAATAAGTCTTAGAAAAAGGTGATTTTTTGCTTTAAGAGGAAAAATTTTCACCTACGGAAAAAAAGTTCATACCCTACTATTTTTTTTATCCGAGAAATCGATGGAGGACTCAGTTTCGGCTTTGAAATGAAAATTCGGGCCTTTTCAAGATATATAAGGAGCATTATATGGAAAAAAAGAATTATCTAAGGGGCTTTTTTCCCTCAAGCTTTTTTTTACAGTTTTTTACTCTCTTAATACTTCTTTCTAATCAAGCTTTACCTGAAACTGTTTACTTTGATCAATCTAGAGACCTCACTAATAGAATGACTATTTCAAGTATAAAGAACCGAGGTTTTTTAGGTAAAAAAGTGAGGTTTTCTCTTAAAACCGCAAGCTTGAGAGATTCTGAAAGTAATAAATTTTTGGGAGAGGGAAAGTTTACAGATTTAGTATTTCCAAGACTTAAGAATACTGACGAGATTAATAAACCAAGGTTGCCTTATTTAGTCCTTTTTATGGAAGGGAAACCATCAGACTTTATTATTGATGTCCGTGAAGGTCCAAGCAAGTTTTTAACAAATATTCTCCCGCGACCAAACCTTAAATTGCCATGTCGATGCTTAAGAGAGGGTGATGATATTGAGCCTCTTGATAGAGGAGTCTATGAGGATGAAAAACAAGAGCTCTATGATATTGATTATCTCGGAGATTTTAGAGGAATTGAGATCTCTAGAGTAAAGCTATATCCTTCTCGGTATATCGGGAGAAGTAAAGAATTAATTGTTTACCCTAAAATAGAATTTTCCATCTTTGATAGATCAAAAGATATTATGGCCACACATGAAGTTAAAGACTTGTTAACGATGGATCCTCTTATAAACAAAAAATTTGTTGTTTTAGGTCCTGAAAGGTTTTTTGAAGCTCTTGATCCTTGGAAGAAATGGAAAGAACAGCAAGGATTTGAAGTTAAATTAGTTTCTTTAGAGAGTTTGGGTCAAGCCGCTAAGGATATAAAGTCTTTTTTTCGTAGTGAATATAAAAGGGATGCGTTTTCCTGGGCGCTTCTTTTAGGTCATGAAGAGATTATGCCTACTAATTATGTTAAAACTGACTCTCATGATAAGACCCCTTCTGATTTGGATTATTTTACTATGGGAGGATTGAGGGACAATATTCCTGATGTCTTTTACGGTCGGTTTGTCGTTGATAGTCCCCAAGATCTTGAAGTACAGGTTCTTAAAACAATTCAATTTGAGAAAGGAGCTTATGGTAATAAATCAGGCTATAAAAGGCAGATAGGTATTGCATCTGATGAAGGTTATGATCCTACGGATGTAGAGTATTTAAAAATTATGCAAAATCCGCTTGAGAAAGCTTTTGGAATTCGGTCCTACAAATTTTTGCAGGAAAAAATAAACTCAACTCCAGAAAATATTAATAGGGTATTAAATAAAGGAGCTGTTTGGCTTAATTATATTGGGCACGGTGAAGGAAGTACTTGGCCTAGCCTCCATTCAAGAAGTTATCATTCTGATGATATAAAAAGTATTAACGGAAAAGGAGTGGTTAAACCTATTATCATTGATGTTGCTTGCCAGAACGGACGTTTTTCTTTTGATAATAGATTAGGTGAGAGGTTTCTTAATGAAACAAAGGGAGAAGACTTTCTAATTGGAGCTGTTGCTTATTACGGTGGGAGTGTTGATATTTCTTGGCATCCACCTGCTAAAATGGCGGTTATAATCAACCAAATTTTAGGAAAAGGTAAAAGTGAATACCTAGGGAAACTTCTTTTTAATGGACAGATGGAACTTTTTAAAAAGCATTCGACCAAAAAAGAGGTAGTGGACAATTTGAAATGGTACCATCTTTTAGGAGATCCCTCTCTGCGGCTTGATAGTTTAAGAAATTAATTATTATAAATTTATAAAGAAAGGCTCCCTTCATCAATTTTAGGTTTCCTGATTTTGATGGGGGGAGATATATGACCATAAATAACATCTAAAATTTCTATTCTTGGCCTCATAAGGGGTGCAATTGTTTTGTATAATAGAATCCTTGGAATATTTCTTTCAAAGTAAAAAACTTCTCTTAAGCCAATATGATTGATTCTCATCGGTGAAAGACTTGAATAACCAGAGATAAGAACTTGAAGCCTGTTTATAAAGATTAAGCAATGATCATTTAGATAGGATGGAAGTTTTCCCTTCAACTCTTTAAATTCCTGTAAAATAAGGCCTCTTGCCTTAGTGTGTGGCTCATGGATAAATTCAAAGACAGCAAAAAAGAATTTAGCAATAAATTTCTCAGGCAGTTTGTCTAGAGTTTCTATGCTAGCTTGTATAAAATGATAGGCCATATGGAAATTGTGTTTGTCATAGTAAGTTTGCGCTAAGATTAACTCTTTCATACCTTGGTGGTATTTATTAGTTATAAAGGATAAATTTTTATTTTCTTTTAAGGTAACTATTTCTTGGGACGGTCTTCGAGACCAAATATTTTTAAATTGAGAAATATCTTTTCTAATATATTTTGGAGCTGGTCCTGGTATGAATAAAGATTCTTCATTATTTAAATTAAAGGTTGAGCAAGAAATGCTTGATTGTGTAATCGGGCTTAGCTTCCAGTCTTTTAAATTAGTTTTTTGATTTTTAGGAAAACTCATTAGTTTTAATAGATTTAAAGAATTCTTTTCTTTTTTACTTTTGAAAAAATTTTGAATTTCCTCTTCAGCTGTTTCCTTTCTCATTTGGCAAAAAGAAGGTACGCCATAAGGCATGAAATAGCAGCTCTCTTCTTCTGTATAATTCCCTAGATTAACGTTGTTAAAATAGAGGATTTTATTCTCTTCAAGTTGAAATTCATTAATGAATATTTCTTTTCCTCTTAGGTCAACCTCTAAAACTTCCCCACTAGCAAAACCAATATAAAGCCCCCATGTTGTTAAACTTTCACTATTTTTTAAAAAACTTAGAACTGATTTCTTATCGCCGCAATTTAAAAGCATTTCCTCTGCAATTTCAAAAATTGGTGTTCCTTTAATATTAAAATGATCAGTATACTTTTGGTGAAGAGCGACTGAAACTCCATATGAATTCATTGCAGTTAAAGAAGAAAAAGGGAGCCCTGAAGAAGAGTAAGAGAAGATTTGATTGTTAATACTTGGGATGTCCCACCTGATTGCCCTTTCTTCATTTTCATATGTTCCAACCAAAGGGAAATCTAAAATCCTTCCATGTAGGGTCTGGCCTAACTCATTTAACATGAAGTAGCTTGAGCAACCAAATAGTTGGGGAGGCAAGCCTGGAATCCATTTAGATAAACAAGAAAGAAGTTCTGGTATAATGAAGGAGGTTATAATTTCTCTTTCTTTGAGCCCAATGGCCTCATTATATGCTTTGACTTTTTTTCTAAAATTAGAAGATTTTAGAGTTAAAGCGTAGCCACCCCAGTTAAATATTTCATCCATTAACTTGTCTAGAACCTTAGAGTTTAAGTGAGTAAGCTTTCTTAATTGATCATAAAGAGGTCTATAGGTACTTTTGTCCTTTAGACCTAATTGATAAAAGGTTTCCTCTGGATCACCGATAAGATGAATGAAGTTCATAGGATAATAAGTCCTTTTTATGCTGTGAACGTTAACGCCACAGGAGGCAAAGTCTAATGTCTTTTTCCCTAGAGCAAAAATGGGAATATTGTGTTTTGATCCTATCATTTCTTAGAGTTTTTTTGGAGTTTTTGCCTCTAAATTTTAGCAACTTACCTTTGGGCAAGATGTTAACATCGATGAGCATGAATGAGGGAAAGCTTGAGCGTTTTCATCGGCTGGGGCTATTTCTAGCTATTGGCTATCTCGTTTTATTTTTTATTGAGACCTTATTTTGGTCGGCCATTATCTGAATGAAATTCCACAGCTGATGTCTCTGTTGCGTAAGTTTCTATGTTGGTTACTTCAGGCTTTAGATCCGATGGAATTTTAAGTTTTTCCTCTGTGTGTTTTTTTCGAATAAAAATTTTTAATTTAATTTGAAACTGGTTGTTTTTTTGTTTTTTATTTTTAAGAAGAGTTTTAATTTGAAAAATTTTACTTAGAAACTTAGAATTTTGTTTTCTCCCAATGGAGAAATCTTTTTGTTCTTTGAGGTTTTTCCAAATAACCCATGGGTCTTCCTTATTTTGAATCATTTGGGAAAAAGATAAATATATAATGGGATCTGACTCAAAGTTATCGCCCATCAGAACGAGCTCATCAGGGATATCAGTCATATTTATGATATCCAATAGTTGATTTAATTTATAAAGACCTTGGTGAGTAATGTCTCTAGGACTTAGATCACCATCCCAAAGAGAAAAAACTTGGCGAACATCCTTAAGAAAAATACCGGCGGTAAAAATTTTATTTTGATAGAGCCAGTCTCGGATAGCATTTTCGTAAAAGTGAGGTGATGCTGAAAGAATAAAGGGATGAAAGCCTTTTTTAGTATAGCTTTTTAGAAGCTCAATGCTTTTTTTGACGTTTGGAAAGTCTTTAAGGGGCTTAGTTAAAGATTCATAGACTTCTTTTGTTGTAGAATATTTTGTATCTACTAAAGTTTTATCAAAGTCACAAATGACAATTTTTCGAGGGCTTTGGATTTTAAGAGGAATAAAACTTCCGAGAAGAAGCTCAACTTGTGGTAAACGACTTGTTTCATAAAGTTGGAAGCTTTTTATTTTAGAAGTATCTTTAGTCAGGGGGATTTTGAAGTTCAAATTACCATAAGCATCAGTTTCATATTCTTTTTCAAATAATATTTTATGATTTTTATCAAGGCCTATAATTTTAATTTGAAAGTTGTGCGAATTAAGGAGGTTAAAAGATTGTATTGGGAAACTCGCAAGGTCATTTTCTAAACTTGATATGGGCGTGATACCTGGTTCTTGAAGTGTAGTGGTTTTTCTTGTTAAACCAATTGCAGCTTTTAGACTTATAAAATCGTCTGATATAATTGTAATGAAGTGAACTATTTGTGGTCTTTTCATGACTCTTTTCTTTAAAGTATAAGTTTTTTTATTCTGAAAGAAAAGAATTCACTTATTTTTTTGGGATTTTAAAAATTAGGTGTCCATTCTCGTATTTTTGAGTGATTCTGGTGTGGTCCATGATTTCATCTGTTTGTATTG
>PAZA01000004.1 GCA_002715375.1 Halobacteriovoraceae bacterium | reverse complement strand
TATTCTATATAAATTATCAAAATTTTTATAATCCAATTATGGTTTTTTCAAAAGGATTTGGAAAAATGAAAAAAGTTAGCTTTTGTCTGCTTTTATTTTTAATTTCTCTCAATATTAAAGCAAGTTGTTCCGGAAAAAACTCCATTCCTTGTAAGGACTATGATCAAGAAAAAAATATATATAAAGCTAGGTATAAAAAAAGAAACTTTAAGTATGAAGGTGTCTTAAAGAAAAGTTACAAAAGTTTGAAGCCTTATGAAAAGCAGCAGGTCCTATGGCAAGAAATCGTCAAATCTGAAATCTCTCCAAATACGAATTTATGGGACTCTTCTTTTATTTTAAAAGGACTAGGAGGAAAGCACGGTGTGAGTAACTCGCTTCACGCCTGGGTTTTTGAAACGGATGCGATCAAACCTGGTGGCAAGAAAAAAGGAAAGTCAGTTAAATTTACTCATACCCACGGAGTGGTTGCTAAATGTAATTTTGTGATAAAAGTGAAAAATAAGAAAGCTTTTAAGTCTTATACCGGTTTATTTGACCTTGATAAAGATCAAAATAAAATACCTTGTTTGATTAGGCTTTCTATTTTGAATATGCAAGACTTTGGGCCAGGAGTTGCTATCAAATTATTTCAGGAAAAAGGACCTTCTATAAATAATCACTTTCTATATAGACTCGAAGGCTTTAGACCTAAAGAGACAAAAAACTTTTTTTCTCATATGGTAAGAACAGAACTTCCTGTCATGGATTTTGATGGAAATAATATTATCACAAAAATGTTTCAGGAAGCTAAAGAAGCAGCTCTTAACCGTTATCTTCCAAAAAGGTTGAGTCCAACGGTGGTCGCAACAGAACATTTGTCTCCAAAATTAAATCAAGTCGCACCAAAAGATAAAACTTTTAGGAAATTTGGAGGATATGAAGGTGGAGTCTTTCATCGTCCACTCCATGTGAATGCAGGACATCCAAATATTTCAAAACCTCGCTATCCAAGGCATTTGGCGCTTGTTAGTGAAGGAGCACTTAATTTGATAAAGAGTGATCCAGAAGAGAAGTCTTTTAAGCGGAATATGGGAGTCAAGGGTTTTAGAAAGCATTTAATTCAATATGGTAAGGCCTTAAGAAATAAAAAGTTGCCTCTTTATAAAGTTTACGTTGAACATAAATTTATGCCTTGTCATGATAATCCAAAAGAAAATGATAAAGAACCCTTCTGCACTTATATTAAAGACTACACATTCAAAGTTAGGAAAAAAGGGAGGAGCAACGTTGATCAATATGCTGAAGTCCATTTAACAAGCAACTTTAAGGCATCAACTTTTGGTGATAAATATCTTAATTTTCAGCACACCTTTTAACATTAGATTATAAGGGGTGAAAATTAATTTTTAGGAATAGGTTTTCTCGGTCCTCTTTAATGTGTCCTCAAAATGGTTAAGAAAGACACCTTTAAGGTCTTCGTTTTTAAACTCCTTAATATCAGCATTTATTCCCCTTTTATCCAATAGCTCTTTAAGTGCCTTGGAAAAATTTTCAGGAGAGGATAGGTTTTCTGGTTTAAAGGCCACCTCTTGAAGAATTGGGTAGAGCTCTTCTCTTGTTAATGACGTTTTTTTAATAAGCTCGTGCAAATAAAATGAAGAAAGGTAAATTGATGTTTCTTTGACCCGCTTTTCTAGAGCGTCTTCATGAATGACGATATTTTTTAGTGTTGAGTTAAGTCTTTTGAGTGAGTAATAAAGAATTCCAAAATTGTCTGGTAAAAAGATTCTTTCTGCACTTGAGTGAGAGATATCTCTTTCGTGCCAGAGAGGAATATTTTCCAGGGCCATAGAAACATGACTTCGTAAAATTCTTGCCATACCTGTTAGGTTCTCACCAGAAATAGGATTTTTTTTATGAGGCATAATAGAAGACCCTTTTTGACCTTTCGAAAACCCCTCGTGAACTTCCTGAATTTCAGAGCGGTGAAGGTGTCTTATCTCAACTGCGATTCTCTCTATGGCAGAGCCTAGAAGTGCATGGATACTAATTAACTTGCCGATACGGTCTCTCGGAATAACCTGGCTTGAAACAGGCTCTCTTTTAAGATCTATTTGGTCTAATGCAAATTGTTCAATATCTGGAGTGATTAAAGTGTAATTTCCAACAGCACCAGAAAATTGGCCTGTAAGTTCATTTTCAAAGAAAAGCTCTAAGTCTTTTAAGCGGCGGGAGCACTCAGCATAAAAGCTAAGCCATTTTTGACCAAAACTCATAGGTTCTGCATACATACCATGAGAGCGCCCCATGGAAAGTACTTCTTTCGATTTATGAGATAGTTCCAATAGTGTGGAACAGACCTCTTTTAGGGCCGGAATAGTCAATTTAAGGGCTTCTTTGATTTGGAGAGTAAGGGCTGTGTCAATAATATCAGAGGAAGTCACCCCAAAGTGGAAGTATTTTGAAATATTGTCTGGCATTTGTTCCGTAATAGATGAACAAAAAGCGATGACGTCATGCTTTGTTTGAGCTTCAATTTCTTCAATTCGAGGCACATTGATTTTTAAAGAGGGAGTAATTTGTTCCGTGGTTCCTTTTTCTAGGAGTCCATTTTCTTCCCAAGCTTTAAGGAGGGCCAATTCAGCTTTCAGGAAGCACTCAAATTTGAATTCATCCGTCCAAAGACGAGACATTTCTTGTTTGTCATATCTAGAAATCATGGAACCTCCAAGAGGCCTCACCTAAGGGTTAGTAATAGAGGGTAAGATCTAATCCAAAAGTTAAAGATGTTAGGATTAGGGCCCTGTCTCCAGTCGTCTCATTTTGAGTCAGGGCCGGTCTTCTTACTGAGGCCAAATCGTAAGCCATTTTTAAACCATAATGGATCGTTTTACCAACTCTTTGATGAAGTCCGTAAACAGCTTTGATTCCAGGGCCTACAAAGGGACCATTGATGCTAGGAGATGAGAGTTGATTGTAGGTTAAATAACCGCTTATGGTTTCAAAAAAGGTTTTTGAATCAATGAAATGTTGAATTAGGGAGCTTCTTAGGCCAAAACCGGCTCCACCAGCGATAAGAGATCCATTAAGACTAGAGGCATTATCTAGGTCACTCAAAACTTCAAGGTTTGCATTCGCCATAGAAGCAAAAATTTCAAAGTGACTCCCACTTGCAAACTTGAATCCGTAAATAAATTCCCCTCCAATAATCTTGGTTACTTTCATGGGATTTGCATTCAAAAGTAAGCCTAATGAGTAGCGGTGGTCATCATCTTTCGTGTTGTAGGTTGCTTCGTCTATTCCAGTTTCAGTATCTGTTTCAATAATATCAACGCCATGAAAGAAACCTTTTTCTAACTCAGTCACCTTCTCTAAACCTTTTTCTGAGCGGTTTTTATAATGGTCTCCATTTTTATGAATGGGGAGGTGGGAGCTCGAAATGGCTACTTTTGAAAAAAGGAGAGGAAGAAAGACTAATATTTTGAGTTTTCTTTTAAAGTGCTTTTTAAAGTTCATCACTCTTCTCCTTTATTTTTTGAAAGAAGAGAAATATTTTCTCCAGGAATGAATGAAACACCAATAAGAGAAGCCAGGTTGAATTTCCTTTGGAGGTGCTCATTTAAATAGAGTTCAAGCTTTGTCTGTGTTGAAACGAGTCTATCCAGAGATTTCTTGAACTGAATAAGTTGAGTCTTGCCCTGTCTATAGTTTTCCAGTGTTTCTCCAAATGTTTTGTCACAGTTTTTCACCTGGGCCTTTAGAAGAGGGATCATTTTTTGTAAAAACAACAGGCGTTCATAAGATTGAGATAAATTCCTCTTGAGGTCTTTTTCCTGGTAGCGGAGTTTTTGATAGGCCACTGATTGATTTAATGATTTCTTTTTAAGAGTCCTTTGATTGAAAAAGCCCCCCTCTCCAAGAATTCCCCAGGAGGCATTTAAGGTGGCGACAAGATCAATATTAGAGTTTCCTGACTCTGCTTCATACTTCATAACGCTTTCTTTTTTTCCAAAGAAGTAGTGGTAGCTTCCTAAGTTAAGACTAATTTTGGGTAAGGGGAGGTTATCTCTAAAACTTTTCTCATAATCCCTTTGAGAGTTTTTAAGAAGTGACCTTGCTCTTTTAAGCTCCGGATTTGACTCAAGAGAAAGTTTGAGCGCGGTTTCAAGAGGCGTGTCGATTTTTTTGAAGACCAGGTCACTTTTTAAAACATAGACTGTTCCAGGGGGGTCTCCAAGAAGAGAAGCTAGGTTATTATTAAAGGATCTTGCTTTATGAAAGCTTTCTTGGAAAAGTTCTTGGAGTTCCAGGTACTGACTTCTGGATTCCAGAAACTCCTGCTCTGTAATTTTTTTAAAATTTAATCTTTCTCGATTAAGTCTATAGATGAAGGATGAAAAACGAAGACCCTTTTTTGATATTTTTGCCAACTTTTTAAGTGTTAAGAGGTTAAAATAAGTTGTAATGATATCCTTTTCTAATTGGTTTCGCTTAATTTTTAAGTCTTCTTTTTCTCTTTTATAATCTTCCTTTTTATTTAGAAAACCTAAATAGTCTCTTCCCCAATTAAACAATGTGTAGTTTTCGATTGTAAGTCCAAAAGAGCCCTTGGGAAATTTATCGGGCCTTGTGGAGTTATTTGGACTACTTGATAGAGTTCCAATTCTTTGGGGGTTTGTCTGAGCCTTTAATTTTATTTCAGGCCACCAAAATTTATCCCTTTGGTCAGCGTAATTTAAATCAAGAACATCTTCCATAGTATTTCTAATTTGTTCATTTTCATTTTTAAGGAGTCCTTGAGAAACAGCTTCTTGTAGACTTACGTGTTTAAACATTTCTTTAAAAGCAAAGAGGCTTTTCTCGCTTTTTAGAATATTAGATGACTCAAAATGAGAGGCGCTTTTATCCTGAGACTCGCTTGCTTTTAAACAAAAAGGCTTGTTTAAAGCAGTAATCATTATGAGATATACTAAAAAAAGGTGAGGAAGAGATAAAAAGGAATAAGATGATTTATTTTTCATCCGAAAAGTCTAGATCATCTTAGAGGTTGTGTGAAGTTTCAGAAATTAAATTTTTTAAAATGGTAAAAATAACGCTAGGCTCTTGAAAGAGGTTTGAAAGTGATTGAATTATTAAAAAAGCATAAAGATATTTTTTTATTTTCATTTTTGATTATGTTTTTTTCTGGGTTCGGTCAATCTTTCTTACTGGGACAGTATTTCTTCCACATAAAAAGGGATCTTCACTTAAGTGGAACAGATTTAAGCATTGCTTACTCTTTAGGGACTTTAGCAGCTAGTTTTAATTTATCAACAATTGGATCAATTATTGATCGGTGGAGTTGGAAGAAAAGCACCCTTACCACCATTAGTTTTATTTTTTTAGGTCATTTGATTTTATCCCAGGCACATACACTTTTCTTTTTATTTTTGGGTTTTTATGTTCTTCGGTGCTTTGGACAGATGACGTTAAGTTCCATTGCAGCCACTTTAATTGGGAAAGTTTTTGGAGGACACCGTGGGAAATTTAATACAATGGCCTATTACGGGAGAAGCCTTGCTGAAGGAATCCTACCGAGCATTGTGGCTTTTTTGATTTCTATAACCATGTGGAGGACGAGCTTTATTTTATCAGGTCTCTTTCTTTTGGTTATTATGATACCAACGACATTTCTTCTTGCAGATAGAATAGGGAAGTCGCCTATTTATGAAGATAAAAATAGGTTAAATAATCCCTCTCCTACAAAAAAAATGAGTTGGAAAGATATTCTTTCCAATGAGAAGAAAGCTTTTTTTATGATGTTAGGGTTTATGACCTTGCCTTTTATTTTGACTGGAATTTTTATACAACAGGGCGATTTAATAGAAAGCAGAGGATTTGAAATGAAAGATGCTGCTTTAGGCTTTATCTTTTTTTCCTGTCTTCAAATTATAGGAAATACTATTTTCGGTTATTTAGTCGATAAATTTGGTGCTTTCAACTTAGTTTTTTTCTTACCTCTTTTTCTATTTATCGCAGTATTTTTATTAATGATGGGAAATTCTCTTCAGCTTTTTTACCTTGCTTTTGGGGGGTTGGGTTTTTCGGTGGGGGTTCAGAGCTCCATTGTCAACGCTTTTTGGGCTGAAGCTTATGGCACCCGCTATTTAGGGAGAATAAAAGGGATGGATTCCACTATGGTTGTGTTAAGCACTTCGCTTGCTCCGCTAGTATTCTCTTTCCTTTTGGACCAAGGTCTTTCATTCAACTTTGTGATGGGGATGTGTCTAGGACTCCTTGGTTTTTCTTCATTAGCACTTTTTTGGGGGATTCGTCTTTTTAGGCTTTCTAATTAAAGAATGACTCCCGGACAGCCAGTTCTTATAACCTCTTCATCTTCCCTTTTTATTTTTTGTTTTAAGAGGCTTATTTCTAAATTGATTTCATAATGATTTTTTTTAAGCTTTTTTCTAAGAGTTTCTTTCTCTGGAGTGAGGTTTTTTTGAAGATTAAGGTTTCTTCTTGAAAGGGCCATAAGTTTCAGTTTGTGGCGTACCCTTTCTTTTCTTCTTTTTAGTAAAACTTCACATCTTCTGGAAAGGCTAGGATCTGTCACAACACTTCTTTCAGGAAGAGATCTTTCTTTTGAAAAGAGGGTCGTTTGAATAAAACATAAAAAAGAAATCAGGAGGAGAGAGGAAGATATTTTAGAGCATTTATTAGTCATCATGAACTCAAACTCCCTTCCAATACAGGAAGAATCCTTTTGTGTTTTGCATTATATCATCCCTTTGCCAAAAAAAAGAGGAAGTGGTAAGTTCTTCCTGGCCAAACTCAAGTGAGAAAAAATGACTTCAAAAAATATTCTTGTTTTAATTCCGGCCCGCTACCAATCATCCCGTTTTCCGGGAAAGCCCCTTGCTTCCATTGCAGGCAAAACAATGATCCAAAGGGTCTATGAAAATTGTCAGGAGGCAGGATTAACAGAAGAAGCTAGAAAAGAGGGTTTGACCTTTCATGTTGGTGTTGTCACCGACGACGAAAAAATTGAACAACACGTCAGAAGCTTTAAAGGGAATGTATACAGAGTCGATGATGATGTTCCTTCTGGTTCTGAAAGAATTTATCTCGCCTATAAGAGGTATTTTGAAGAGAAAGAGAACATTGATCTTCTTTTAAATGTTCAAGGGGATGAGCCTCTTCTTACTGCTAAAAGAGTTTCTGGCCTTGCAGCTTTTCATTTGGGCTCAAGGTTTGATGTGGCAACAATGGTAAAACCTATGAAAGGGACTGTAGACCGTTGGAAATGCCCTAATTCTGTGAAAGCTATTTTTATTAAGCAGTCCAATAAGTGCCTTTATTTTTCCAGGGCTCCTATTCCTTTTAAAAGACCAGGCGATGTGTCTGATGAAAACTCTATGCGTTGGCATCTTCATATTGGAGTTTATTCCTATAAATTAGGAGGGCTTCGGTCTTTCCATGAAATGGACTGTTCCTATTATGAAAAGTCAGAGCAATTAGAGCAATTACGAGCGCTTGAAATGGGTCTTGAGATCGGGGCGATAGAGGTTAATGATAATTTGATCGGAGTTGATACTCCGGAAGACATCCAAAGGGTGGAAGGGTTCATCTTTGACAAAGAAACTTGAAAAGAAATTTATTTTTTTTACGGGTGGCGTGGCCAGCTCCTTAGGAAAGGGCTTAGCAGCAGCGTCGTTAGGTGCCTTGCTTGAAAGACGAGGTATAAAAATAAATATGCTTAAAATGGATCCCTATATTAATGTGGACCCTGGAACCATGAGCCCTACACAGCATGGAGAAGTTTTTGTTACTGATGATGGAGCTGAAACTGATTTGGATCTAGGTCATTATGAACGGTTTACTTCACTTACTTTAAGCAAGTCTTCTAATTTCACAACGGGTCAGGTTTATCTTGAAGTCATAGAAAATGAACGACGAGGTAAATATCTTGGCAAAACTGTTCAGGTCGTACCTCATATCACTAATGAAATAAAAAGAAGAATACATGTGGCAGCAGAAGATGCTGACCTTTTGATAGGGGAGATTGGTGGAACGGTAGGGGATATTGAATCTCAACCATTCCTTGAATCAATTAGGCAATTTTCTAATGATGTTGGTCCGGAAAATGTACTTTTTGTACACCTTGTGCTGATACCTTATATCCAAGCTGCGGGTGAACTTAAGTCAAAACCTGCACAACACTCGGTGAAAGAGTTGCGTTCTATAGGTCTTTTTCCACAAATAATTATTTGCCGGTCTGAGAAAAAGCCAGAAAAGGGAATGATTGAAAAATTGAGCCTTTTTTGTAATGTGCGTAAAGATCAAATCTTCTTATCAAGTGACCTTGATTCCATTTATAAACTGCCTCTTAATTTCCACGAGCAGGGCTTAGATGACAAGGTAGCAGAGCTTCTTGGCATGTGGACAACGAGACCTAATATTAAAGATCTAGAGAAAGTTGTTTATAATGTGGATAATCCACTGAAAGTCATAAAGATCGCTATTGTTGGAAAGTATACTGACCTTGTAGAGTCTTACAAGTCCTTAGCAGAAGCTCTTCAGCATGGATGTATTTCCCAGCAATTAAAATTGGAGCCACTTTTTATTGATGCGGAAAATTCTTTAAAAAATGAATCTGATTTGAAAGAATTTTTCCATGATGTTCACGGCATTTTAGTCCCTGGAGGTTTTGGTTCAAGGGGGACTGAAGGGAAAATTAGGGCCATTCATTACGCGAGAACAAATGGGATTCCCTTTCTTGGTATCTGCCTTGGCATGCAGTTAGCGATGGTAGAGTATGGGCGTCACCAAGTGGGGCTGACGAACTCCAACTCCGAAGAATTTACAAGTGAGGGTGACTTAGTTGTCCATTATATGGAAGGACAACAGAAAGATGGTCCAAAGGGCGGAAATATGAGGTTAGGGGCTTATCAATGTAAGCTTAAAAAAGGCTCCTTGGCCGAAAAAATATATGGGAGAATGGAAGTTTTTGAAAGGCACCGCCACAGGCTTGAGGTAAATAACTCTTATGTTAAGAAGTTTGAGGACGCAGGAATCGTCGTTTCGGGGATGAATGATTCTCACGGTCTTGTCGAAATTATTGAAATCCCTGACCATCCATTTTTTGTTGCGTGTCAGTTTCATCCGGAATTTAAATCTAGGCCCTATTCCCCACACCCTTTATTTAAAGGCTTTATAGAGTCTTCGTCCTCTCAATCTTGATTTGATTCTGTGTTTAATCGGGTGTACAACCTTTGTTACTCTTAAGTTATTTTTTAGGAAAATAGTGATGAAAACTAAAGAAAAGTTTGATTTTTTTATTGGTCCTTGCGTCTTAGAAAGCGAGTCTTTGGCCTTTGGTATTGCTGAAAAGGTTAAGAAAGACTTGGACCCTTTGTTTGGTAAGATCAACCTTCACTTTAAAGGAAGTTTTGATAAGGCCAATAGGTCATCCATTAATTCCTACAGAGGGCCGGGAATTGAGAAAGGTCTCCAAATATTGGGAGATATTAAAAAAAAGTATGACCTCCCTGTTTTAACAGATATTCACTTGCCATCTCAGGCGGAAAAAGTTGCAGAGGTTGTTGATATTCTTCAAATCCCTGCTTTTCTTTGCAGACAAACCGATATAATTACATCCGCTGCAAAAGCATGTCAGAGATTTGGTCGTAAACTTAAGGTAAAGAAAGGACAGTTTTTGAGTCCGGAAGAAACGTCAAATATTGTAGAGAAAGCCTCCCATTATTTAAGGAAGGAGGATATTTTGCTGACTGAAAGAGGAACTTCTTTTGGATACAACAATCTTGTTGTCGATATGGCGTCTTTTCAAATTATGAAGAGTTTTGGTGTTAAAACTGTTCACGATGCTACACACTGTGTTCAGCGCCCTGGAGGTCTTGGAGACTCTACTGGAGGGAAAAGAGGTGCCATTAAGGTGTTGGCCAGAGCTGCTGTTGCTGCAGGGGCAGACGGTGTTTTCATGGAGGTACACCCAGAGCCTAGTGAGGCCCTTTCTGATGCATCGACATGCTTACCAATTGATGAGATGAAAGACCTTGTGTCAAGTCTCGTGAATATACACCAGGTTCTTTAGAGGTAAGGAACCAATCACTGAGAAGATAAAAGACTATGAGGAATTTAAGAAAACTTGCTATAGAACTTAAAGGAAAACTTGAACCTATTAAGGTGGCCCTCTTTGATGTTGACGGCATTTTAACCAACGGTCTTATTCATTGGGATGGAAAGGAAGTTGGCTATAATAGAGCAACTCATGCACAGGACGGTTATGGAATGAAACTCCTTATGGATTTTGGGATTAAAGTCGGGGTTATTTCTGGTGGGAACAGCCTTGGTGTTCAGAAGCGTTTTAAAGAAAACCTTAATCTCGACCTCGTTTTTCTCGGCAATGAAGACAAAAGAGAAGCTTATTTAAAGGTATTGGCTTTAGGTTTTAAGGATGAGGAAGTTTTGTATATGGGGGATGAGCTTTTTGATATACCGCTTTTGAAAAGAGCGGGTTTTTCAGCCACTGTTCCAAATGCTGGCCATGAAGTTCGTGAATCTGTTGATTATATAACTCAAAGGGAGAGCGGAATGGCCTGTGCTCGAGAGGTTATTGATATTTTGAGATATGCTAAAGGTATTGAACCTGAAATACCGACCTTTCCTTCAAATTAATTGATGATTAAATAAAAGTTGAAAACATATGACGAAAGAATTTGATAAAAAATCACTAGAAAAGTTGAAGCACCTTTTGGAAGAGAATCACAATTGGCCAGACGAATTTGTATTTAAATTTATTGTTCCTTTTACGAGTGTAGACCTTCTTTCTGCCATTTTGTCACCAACTCCCGTTCAGAAGAAAGCTTCGCGTACGGGGAAGTATGTTAGTGTAACCTGTAAAAAAATGGTAGCTTCTTCTGAAGAAGTTCTTGCGATTTATGAAGAGGTATCTAAAATAAAGGGAATTATTTCATTGTAATAATTTATTATTATTGATTCCTTGAGATATAAGGAAAGAAGGAGTTTTTTGTGAGGTATGACCTTGCCTTAGTCGTTGGGGCAGGAGCCTTTGGAACTTCAATCGCTTCTGTATTGGCCAATAATTTTGATAAAGTTGTTCTTAAGGTGCGCTCAGAAGATAATTATGAAAGCCTTAAGAAGGGTGAAAACTCAATTTATCTTCCAGGTATAAAGCTTCCCGAAAATATAATTCCTGCTTTGAGTTGGGAAGAGGTAGACTCTCTTTCAGAAAAAAAGTGTGAACTTGTTGTTTCTGGCTTACCTACTCAGGGGATCAAAGTTTTCTTTTCAGAAAACCATGATCGTTTTGAAAATTATTTTAAAAAAGGTATACCTCTTGTTTCTCTCTCAAAAGGAATTGACCCAGATACTTTAGAGCTTTCTGATGACTCTTTCTTCAATTTGTTTCCAAACCATAAAGAATTAATTACCTTTTTATCAGGTCCCTCCTTTGCTAAGGAGATAATGATGGAACAGATAACTCTTGTTTCTCTCGCAGGACGTTCAAGGCGAGTCCTCCTGAACATTGCTGCTATGTTAGAGGCTCCCTATTTTAAGGTTTTTTCAAATTATGATGTTAAGGGTCTTCTTCTAGGAGGGGCTTTAAAAAATGTTCTCGCAATATCTGGGGGGATTTTGGAAGGGCTAGGATATAATTACAATACCAGAGCCGCTATGATTACAAGAGGAATCGCTGAAATGTTGAGGTTTGGTAAGGTTTTGAACGCAAGACCTGAAACGTTTTATGGGCTTAGCGGGATGGGGGACCTTATTCTTACCACGACAGGAGACCTGAGTAGAAACAAGGCTTTCGGCTTAGAGATAGCTAAGGGGAATAGTCCCGAAGATATTATAAAAGGCCAAAGGACTGTTGTCGAAGGTTATAAAACTACAAAGGCAGCTCACCTTTTGTCTATTAAGTACGATGTTCGCGCCAGTATTTTTAACGGTCTCTATAGTGTTTTATATGAGGGAAAAAAACCTAAAGAGGTTATAAAAAAATTAATGAAACTTCCTCTAGGCTTTGAAACAGAGTAGTTAAGGATTTAAGGTAAGTAGAGGAAATAACGTTTTCCATATCGGATGGGGAGTTATTTTGCAAAAGGCCCATGAAAAAAGAGGACCCCAGAGGATAATCTGTATGACGGAAGAGAGTGTGGAAACTCTCTATCTTCTCGGAAAAGAAGATCTTATTGTAGGAGTTTCTTCTTTTGTTAAGAGGCCACCAGAGTCTCGTAAAAAAAAGAAAATTTCTGCATTTACCCACGCAAATATAAAAAAAATTGTTGAATTAAAACCTGATTTGATTCTTGGTTTTTCTGATATCCAAAAAGACATAGCAAGTGAACTTATTGGTTTAGGCTTTAATGTTTTTATTGCAAATCACAGGTCTCTTAATGAGACTTTAGATTACATCATAAACTTGGGGAGTTTGGTTGGTGAAAGAGACAATGCCCTTCGTTTGGTACATCGTTATGAAGAGTTAATCGAAACAATGAGAGAAGAATCGAGCAGACTTTCTGTTAGACCTAAGGTCTACTTGGAAGAGTGGGACGAACCTATGATTTGTGGTATTCAATGGTTTAGTGAAATTGCCGAGGTTTGTGGTGGAATAGATATATGTTCACTGGAAAGCCATGGAAGTCTAGCAAAAGACCGTTTTGTTTCTAAAGAATTCGTTAGTCAAAAAAACCCTGATATTATTCTCGCTTCCTGGTGCGGGAAGAAGGTAGATCTAAAATCTTTTGAAAAAAGATTAGGGTGGTCTGATATTAATGCTGTTAAAAATGGGCATATTTATGAGTTGGAACCGGAGATCTTTTTACAGCCGGGGCCAGCTCTCTTTGAAAGTGGTCTTGAATTATTGAGTGGTATTATTAAGAATTGGTCTGAGTCACTTTCTTGAGGCAGACTTTAACACCCCTTTTTGTTTTTCTTCCTATTCTCTAGAATAAAAGTCTAAATAACTATTCCAAATAGGGTCCAATATGAGTGGTGAAGCTAAAATTGAGCCAAAAGTGTTTGAGAGTCTTAGAAAATTATGTGAGGACCTGAGTTCGGTAAGGATGAAGTCTCATCTTGGTGGGAGAGAGGTTCAATCTAGGCCTTGCGAGGAGTTAGACTTTGATGGTGATAATAGAAAAATAGGTAAATGGTTGTCTCTAGTTTTTGTTTCGTCCCACGTGGTTAAGATGAGTTTTCAGGCAAAATTTACCTTCGAGAAATGCAGACCTCTTGTAGCGATGGCTTTTGAAAAAAAGACCGAAGAAGTAACAAGAGAACAGATGGAAGATTTTGTAAAGGAATTCTGTAATTTGACAGCTGGTGCTTTAAAACAAAACTTAGAAAATGAAGGATTTTCCTCTCTTATTAGCTTACCTCTTCTTACGAGGGGTCAAGATGAGGTTTTTTTTAAAAATCACCCCAGTGAGGATGATGGTCCAATAGTTTTTCAACATACATGGGAAGTTGTATGTGAAAATAACCCACTTTTTTGCGAAATTCATTTTGAAATATATGACAAGGAAGCTTTTGAAAAAATTATTTTGGGAGCTTTTGGTGCCGAAGAAGAGGATGAAGGGGATATTGATTTTTTGTAATCATGCATTCGCATTCACATTTTATTGAAAAGCTATAAATAACAAAAATAAGGTAAATAAAAAGGTAAATAAAAGGGAAAGAAAGGAAGGAGAGGAAGATGAGTGATAATAAGGACGTAGGTTTTGATGAAGGAACGTTGAAGGGCATGTGTCGAGATCTAAGCCTTAGTAGGATGAAGACTCATTCGTGTATTGATGATATAAAAGTTGAAGAAACGGAAGATTTTGGAAAAAAGGATGATATTGGACAGTGGCTATCCCTTATTTTTGTATCTTCTCACGCTGTAAAACTGAATTTTAAGTGTCAGTTCTATAGTGAAGATGCCTCTTTCTTTACTTCTAAAGCTTTAGGTAAAGACGTTAAAGATGTAACGAAACAAAATGTAGATGATTTTGTAAAAGAGTATTGTAATTTATCTGCAGGGGCAATCAAACAGTCCTTAGAAGGAAGTGGCTTAACATCTCTTATAAGTTTACCTCTTATGACAAGAGGGTCTGATGATGTTTTTTTCAAATCTCACCCTAGAAAAGATAAAGGTCCTTTGGTCTATAGTGATAGTTGGGACTTAGTTCATGATGGAAAGGTACTCACTTGTCATATTTATTTTGAAATTTATGATAAAGATGCTTTCCAAAAAATAATCCTGAATGCTTTTGGTGCGGATCAAGAGGATGATGGTGAAATCGACTTTTTTTAAAGGAATCGTAGGTGATTAATCTTTTTTCTGTGGATGGAATAGATGTCCGGTGAATTAGATACAAAAAAGCTAAAGGAAGAGATTAGAAATGTTTCTCTCCGTAGGATAAAAAATCACGCCTGTGAAGACTCTATAGTATTAGAAGAGGCAAATGAGTTAGAAGGTGATAAAAGTGCTGTTGGGCAATGGTTATCTCTTATTTTTGTTGCATCCAGTGCCGTAAAAATGAGCTTTAAAGCTTATTATTACACTACTGATGCTAACTACTTTACGTCAAAAGCTTTGGGCCTTGATTCAGTTGATGGAGTTTCAAAGGATCAGGTAGACGATTTTATAAAAGAGTTTTGTAATCTTGTTGCAGGAGCAATAAAAGAGTCCTTTGAGCTTGTTGGAACAAAATCCCTTATTAGTTTACCTCTTGTAACGAGAGGTCAGGATTATGTTTTTTTTGAAGTAAAAGAGACGGAATCAAACCCTGAGGTTCTTACTGATATCTGGGATTTAACATTAAATGATCATACAATAACCTGTCGTATCGTTTTTGAAATATGGGATAAGGAAGCCATGAATAAAATTGACCTTTTGGCTTTTGGAGCAGAGGACGAAGATGATGGTGATATTGACTTCTTTTAATCAACTTTATCAAAATTCTTACCCTTTCTAACAAGAAAAAATAAAAATCATTTATAAAATTGGAAAAAAATTGCCTATTGATTTCCTATTCTCAATTTTTTGATAACTGACCCGATAAATAATTATCTTTTAAGTAGGTTGAAAAGATCCTTTTCCAGGACTTGAAAATGATAGTAAACGGGGCACATTTTTTAAAATTATTTTTAGCAATAACTTTGATGACCTCTTGTGATGTTGTAAAAAGAGCAAATGAGAAAGCCAGAGAAATTAATAGGTTCGAAGTAGCTGCTCTTAACTTGTCTAAGAAGAATAGGGCTTTAAAGGCAAAAATTTCAAAGGTTCAATTTGAAGTTCAAGAACTTAAATCTAAGAATAAATTTCTTAATATAGAAATTACGAAACTTAAGAAAGAGCTTTTAAATAAAGAAAAACAACTTCGCTCTGGACAATTTTATAATAGAGCTGAAAAAAAAGACTATGTTAAATTCGAAATTTTTAAGTGGGCACCATCTCAATTGTTAAAGGTTGCGGAGCAGGACTTTCAGAAAAAGAATTTTGAGAAGTCAGCGCAATTTTTTGATGCTTTCATTAAAAATTACCCTGATAACGAGAGATTAGATGATCAATTGCTATTTTATGCAGGTGTCTCATCTTATGAGTCGGGCATGGATCATGAAAGAACGATAAGGCATCTTAACACAATTATAAGGAAGTATCCTACATCACAATACTTTAGAGGGGCAAAACTTTGGAAGGGGTTAACCCAATTGAAGCAAGGAAGAACAAAACAATTTTTTAATGTGGTAGAAGAATTTAGAAAAAAATATAGAAATACACCAGAATGGAAAATTTTGAGTTCTCACTATGAAAAGATACGAAGAAAGTACAAAAATTAAAAATATCGTTTTAGGAATTTTTTCCTTCATAGTCCTTTTTTCATTAGGAACTGGAGACGTTTATTCTAAAAAGAAAAAATTGGGAGTTGTTGAAGAAGTTTGGGGTAATGTTTTTCTAGTTGAAGAAGGAAAGACGAAGCAATTAAGGGCCGGAGATTACCTCTATGACTTTTCTGAGGTAATGACTGAAGAAGGTGCACAGGTCAGCTTTTCAGATTATTATGATCATCAATTTCATTTAGCTGGTTCAGGTCATATAAAAATGATGAATAAGATTGTGGAATTAGTTAGAGGATATATGTGGGTTCAGTCTTACAGACCAACAAAAATTCCTTTTAATATTCAAACAGCAAACTCAACCATAAAGTACTATGATGGAGAAGCCATTATTTCTTTTGATGGTCTTGGAGGAAAGTCGCAAATAATGGTCTTAAAAGGCGACTTTAAGATGGGCAACATCCTCCACAAGGTACGTCACTTAGATGTGGTGGTAGCGGATGGTGAATTTTCTTCCATAGATAATGAGTTTAATGGAGGAAACCCAAGGACAACCACCCCAGTTGGATATAAATCTTTCCAAAAAGTTCTTTCTCTCTTTACCGGTATTAAACCACTTGATGAAGATAACGATCTTTATCGAGCGGTAAAAAGAATGCCTTTAAAGGAAAAAAGGATTTTAAAATTAAAAAGAAGAAAAGCTATAGGAAGAAAAGAGAGAGACTCTGTTTTAAAAAATTATATTGAAGGTCAGGTACCAAAGGTCGCTAAAGGTAATGAGAAGGTTGTAAGTAAAAAAACGGGTACAGGGAACCAAATTATCTACCTAAGAATTGATAAGTCAGCCAAAGAGCGAGGAAAAAAGGCTTTTAAAAACTATTATGGAGTCATCTTAAATAAAATAAAAAAGGAAAAGAAAAAGAAGAAAGTTGTTAAATTCAAGCCTAGTTATAAAAAAGGGACTAAAGTTCCTATCCATATATTTTCTCCAAGAGTTGTTTTTCCATTGCCTATGATTTCAGGTAGGAGTGGCCCAAAAATAAAAAAGAGTGGTGGATGGAAGTCCAAGAAACGGCAATATATGGAAAAAAGAAGAAAAAGGGCTAAGAAGCAGTTGCGTTATAAGAAGAAAAGCCGGGCCCAGCTAAATAAAGAAAAATCAAACTTTGAAAAGACCCTCGTTAATGAATATAAGAAGCAAATGCGTCACTCAGAAGAGGTGAATAGCCTCATTGAAGACCTTAAGAGCTACGAGCAAAATTACAAGAAAAATTACTAAAAAAAGCTTGAAAAAATAACCTAGGAAGAGAATTTAAGCCCTCCTTTCCTATGTTTTTTGTCCCCATTCATGTATAGTCAGCGCGTCTTATCACCACTATNTNGCAAAGATTTCAGAGAAGGAGGCCTCCTTTATGACTANNAGCACAATGAAAACATTTTTGACTTACGACGACGTCCTATTAAAACCTGGTTTTTCGGAAGTCCTCCCCCATGAAACTGAGTGTGGAACCTTTTTTTCTAGAAATATCCGGATGAATGTACCTCTTATCTCTGCTGCCATGGATACGGTGACTGAAGCACCAACTGCAATCGTTATGGCACAACAAGGGGGAATGGGAGTTATTCATAAAAATCTTAGCCCCAGGGAGCAGGCCAAAGAGGTAACGAGAGTTAAAAAATATGAATCAGGCATTATTAGCTCTCCTATAACTGTTGGGCCGGAAAGCAGGCTTAAAGATGTCTTAGAGTTAAAAGATAAATATAAAATTACGGGCGTTCCTGTTGTTGATGAGACGGGTATTCTTGTTGGAATTTTAACCAGTCGAGATATGCAATTTGAGGAAGATTTAAATCTTAAGATTAAAGACATAATGACTCCAAAAGAGAAACTTGTAACGGCTTCTCTTGGTGTAAAAATGGAAGATGCTAAAAAGACATTACACCAATTTAGAATCGAGAAATTGCCCGTTGTGGATAATGAAGGAAAACTAAAGGGTCTTATAACGATAAAAGATATTACGAAAACGATTCACTTTCCTTTTGCAAACAAGGATCAGCATGGTCAATTGAGAGTTGCTGCCGCTATCGGAGTAGGAGAGAGCGAGTTTGAAAGAGCGAAACAACTTGCAGAAGCTCATGTAGATGCTCTTGTTATTGATACAGCTCATGGCCACTCAAAAGGTGTCATTGAGATGGTAAAAAAGTTGAAAGCTTCTTTTAAAGGAATTGATGTCGTTGCAGGAAACGTTGCCACAGGTAAGGCTTGTATGGATTTAATTGAAGCCGGCGTTGATGGTGTTAAGGTTGGTATTGGTCCTGGATCAATTTGTACAACTAGAGTTATCGCGGGTGTAGGTGTTCCCCAAATGAGTGCTATTTTTGAAGCAGTAGAGGTCTGCCAAAAAGAGGGAATACCTGTAATTGCTGATGGTGGTATTAAATTTTCAGGAGATGTTGTTAAAGCATTAGCAGCTGGTGCTAGTTCAATTATGCTTGGATCTCTTTTAGCTGGAACAGATGAAACTCCTGGCGAGATGGTTCTTTATAAAGGACGTTCTTATAAGGTTTATAGAGGGATGGGGTCTTTGGGAGCTATGAAAAAAGGATCTAAAGATCGTTATGGGCAAGCTTCTGTTGTTGATATGGGGAAATTAGTTCCTGAGGGGATCGAAGGGCAGGTGCCTTATAAGGGACCTTTAAGTACCACAATTTATCAACTCGTTGGAGGCCTTCGTTCGGGTATGGGCTATGTCGGGGCCAAGAATTTAATTGAACTTAAAGAAAAAGCTGAGTTTATAAAAATTACTTCAGCTTCACTCAAAGAAGGGCACCCCCACGATGTTATGGTGACAAAGGAAGCCCCTAATTACTCTTTATAATTGAAATATAACTAAAAAGCCTATTGGGGTTATTTTGTGATGGAAAAGAAAAAGGTTTGGATTGCTGATTTTGGTTCACAGTACACTCAACTCATAACGAGAAAAGTCCGGGAGCTAGGTTATTCTTGTAGGCTATTTTCAATAGACGAAGTAGAGGACTCATTTCAAAAACAAATTTATCCGGAAGCCCTCATATTGTCGGGAGGTCCTCACTCTATTTTTGAAGATGAAAGAGACTATAGTTTTCTTTTCGAGAAAAAAGATTTACCTCTTTTGGGAATTTGTTATGGGATGCAACTCATTGGACAACACTTTGGAGGGAAAGTTGAGAAGGGGTTACAAGGAGAGTATGGACATTCCAATGTAGAAGTTCAGGAAGGGTTTGATATTCCAGGTTGCCCTAAGTCTTTTAGTGCATGGATGAGCCACTCTGATCATGTAAGTGAGGTTCCTGAAGGCTTTGCTGTTCTCATGAAAAGTCAAAATGACTTTATTGCAGGTCTTCACCACAAGAAGTATCCGATTATGGCGCTTCAATTTCACCCAGAGGTTGAGCATACGGATTTTGGTCTAAAGGTTTTAGATTCTTTTTTAAAGAAGACGGCTTGGCTTACTCCGGACTGGAGCAGTCAGGCCATGGTTGAAGATGCTCTTCAAGCTTTTAATAAAGTTGATAGGAGCTCTAAAGATAGAGTTCTTTGCGCTTTTAGTGGAGGAGTTGATTCCTTAGTGGCAGCTTGCCTTGCTGAAAAAGCCCTTCCAGGAAAAGTTTCCTGCTTCTTTGTTGATAATGGACTTTTGAGACCGCAAGACTATGGCCATATGGAGACACTCCAAAAAGAAACCACGCTTGATATACAGATCATTGATGCAAAAGACTTTTTTCTTTCTAAACTAAGTGGCGTGAATGACCCTGAAGAAAAAAGGAAAATTATCGGAAGAACTTTTATTGAAGTTTTTGAAAAGAAAGTTCATGAGTACGAAAATGAAAAAGGGATTCATTTCCGCTATCTTCTTCAAGGTACCTTGTATCCCGATATCATTGAATCGATTAGTCCTCATGGAAAGGATGGGCCTTCTGTGACTATAAAGTCCCATCATAATGTTGGAGGACTTCCTGAAAAAATGAACCTAGACCTTATTGAACCTCTAAGTTCTCTTTTTAAAGACGAAGTCCGTTTGATTGGAGAAGAGCTTGGGGTTAAAAGGGAGTGGACCCACCGTCACCCGTTTCCAGGGCCTGGCATTGGTATAAGAGTTCTAGGTGAACTTGATGCCGATTCAATTAAGAAGGTTCAGCACTCTGATCAAATCCTTTTTGAAGAATTGAAAAATGAGAACCTCTATACATCAGTTTGGCAGGCTTTTACTGTCCTTCTACCCGTTTTTACTGTAGGAGTTAAAGGTGATCAAAGGGCCTATGAACAAGTTATTTGTCTGAGAATTGTTAATAGCTCTGATGGCATGACAGCTGTTTGGTCAGACCTCCCTTCTGATTTTTTAAGGAAAGTTTCAAATAGGATCACGAATGAAGTTCCTGGAATAACAAGAGTTGTTTACGATGTAACGAGTAAACCTCCTGGAACAATTGAGTGGGAATAATATAATCATAGTAATCAATGCTTTATAAAATCAAACTAATCCATATAGCTGTAATTATATTGTAATTATATTGTAATTATGAGGCATTATTTACTATGAATTTATTTAGTAATCTATTATTTCTTTCCTCCTTATAATATTTTGAGTTCTAAAGCTACTTTACCAAAATATGTTTAAAGTTAGTTTCAAACATTCTTTTTAAAAACTTTCTTAACTTTCTTAACTTTTTCTAATTCTTATTTCTAAACTCTGTCTTATAATACTCATATGAAAAAACGACTACTTATTTTGATAATATCATTCACTATCAACATCATACCCAGGTCTCTTTACGCCGAAAAATTATTTGATGTTGTGACTAAAGAACCTTCTTCTGACCAACGATCAATTGCTTTTGTCGACACTGTTACAGGTAAAGACAGAATTGTCGAAGTTAACATGTCTGGGAAGGTAGTTTGGGAGTGGAAGTTTCCAAGTAACCTTATAGGGAAACGGAAGAGAAGTATTTGCAAAGGTTCAGATATAAAATACTTAAAATCGAAAGATGAACTTTTATTTATTATTCCTAGTGTTGGTGCTTACATAGTTAACCGAAAGGGAAATTTAAAAAAGGTCATTGAAGATAAAAAAATTAGTCATGATATTGATCTTCTCCCTAATGGTAACTTTATCTATGTGCGAGGCTGGGCAGATAAAGGTGAGGATGAAGTACGTGAGATAAACCAAAGAGGCAAAATTGTCTGGAAATGGTCTCATGCAGAGCATTTTCCAAATAGGGAAAAGTTTCTTTTGAATATTCCTAAAAAGACCAAAATGAGATGGAAGGGAGAAATAGGAAGGAGAAAAACCTTAAAATCAGGTGGTATTGATTGGGCCCATGTAAATGGTGTCGAAAGGTTGGAAAATGGAGATACACTTATTTCCCTTCGAAATTTTATGATGTTTGTCATTGTGGGACCCGATGGAAAACCTAAACAGTCATTTCAAGATATTTGGTTAGTTCATGAACCCCATAAAACAGCTTTTGGATATATTGCAGCTGATAGATTTGTTAAAAGAGGAAGATTCCTTCATTCGATTATAAAAGTATCAAATGGCGGAGAACGGACGAATCTTTTAACCGGTCAATTTTTAACGGTTCGTGGTATCGAAAAATTACCCAATCAAAGATTTAATATCACTTCAATTGGGAACGTATTCGAAATTGATTCGAATGGAAAAATATTTCACCGAATGCACTTGAATATACAGAGTGAGGATGCTGAGCGCAACCTCACTAAAAGAAAGAGGCTGGGGATGGTAATGCGCAAGGGAAGGTGTGCGCACAAAAACCTTTATAAAGTAGCAAAAACTAAAGTCTATAAGTGAAAAAACTCTTCTTGGCCTCTGCCATTTCATCCAATTTCTGTTATACTCACGCCCACTTAAATGGTCATTGATACTTTTTTGACTTGACGCGTTTTTTTACTCGAAAAAATGCCTGAGTTGCTATTGATTTACTTTGGTCCCTGTTGATTCAAACTAGATTCAAAGTTAACTTAAGTTCACCAAATGAAGTGACCGTCTAAGGTTTGCTAATTGGAATAGGTATAGAAGGAGTTTATAACATGGAAAGTGAGGCCGAAAAAGAAACAGAAAATAGGCCTGAATCCTTCGTCCACCTCCACGTGCATACAGAGTATTCACTTCTGGACAGTTCTATCAGAATCCCAACGCTTTTAAAGAAGGCGAAAGAGTATGGTATGAAAAGTCTTGCCATGACTGATCATGGTAATATGTTTGGTGCCATAGATTTTTATACAGCAGCTCACAAAGAAGGAATCAAGCCCATTCTAGGCGCGACGATTTATACGACTTCTGGAAAATTAGAGGAGAGGAACGAGCCAGTTAATTGTCCAAGAGCTTTCTCTAATGATGACCAGGAAATTAAGCACGATATTTTTCATCTTGTTATTCTTTGTAAAAATAATGTCGGCTATAAAAACCTTTGTAAAATTATTTCTGAGTCTTGGCTTGATGGTTTTCACCACAGGGCCAGGGCCGATTTTGACCTTTTGGAAAAGTATAAAGAAGGACTTATTGTAACGTCAGCTTTTTTAAATGGTGAAATTGGTTACTCCTTTTTTAGCTCTCAAGATGACAGGGCAGAAAGGGTCGCCTTAAGGCTAAAGTCTATTTTTAAGGAAGATTTTTATTTAGAAATTCAAAACCATAATGTTCCTGAAGAAGAAAGTGTGAGAGACAAAATGATTGCACTTTCTAAAAAGCATACCATTCCCCTCCTTGCGACGAATGATTGCCACTACCTTGAACAAGATGAGCATCAGGCTCAAGAAGTTCTCATGTGTGCGCAAACAAAAGTCACATTGAATGAAGAAAATAGAATGGATTTTAAGGCCCCTGAATTTTATTTTAAATCTTCTACTGAGATGGAGGATCTTTTCAAGGAAACTCCAAGCGCTCTTTCCAATTCATTAAAAATAGCTGAACAATGCCATGTAGAACTTAAGTGGGAAGATGATGAGGGAAAACAGATTTATCATCTGCCAGACTTTCATATTGAAACAAATGAAACTCAAGATGAGTTTTTTAGGCGCATGAGTTATGAGGGATTAGAAAAAAGATTTCAAGGACCTCATTTTATAAACCTCATTAAAGAGGATAATTGGGAGAGCGAACTTAGACCTCAGTATGAAGCTAGGTTGAAATCCGAGCTCGATATGATTATTGAGATGGGATTTCCTGGTTACTTTCTTATTGTTGCTGACTTCATCCAATGGGCCAAAGACAAAAAGATTTCTGTGGGTCCTGGAAGGGGCTCTGGGGCAGGTTCAATTGTTGCTTATGCGCTTTCAATTACAAACATCAACCCTCTGCCCTTTAACCTTCTCTTTGAGAGGTTTATTAACCCTGAAAGAATTTCGATGCCTGACTTCGACGTTGACTTTTGCCAACAGCGGAGAGGTGAGGTCATTGATTATGTGACTGAAAAATATGGAAAGGAGAGGGTTGGCCAGATTGTTACTTTTGGAAAACTTCAGGCAAAAGCGGCCATTAGAGATGTTAGCCGTGTTTTTTCTCTTCCCTATGCTGAAGCTGATATGCTTAGTAAGCTTGTTCCTGAAGAATTGGGGATCACTCTCGATAAAGCTTTAGAGGTCGAACCTAAGTTTAAAGAACTCATGGACTCTGACCCAAAGATTAAAAAAATTATAGAAGTTTCTCAAAAAGTTGAGGGACTTAACCGTCACGCCTCGATTCACGCGGCGGGGGTTATTATAACAAGTGAGCCTTTGGTAGATTATTGTCCTCTTCTATTAGGGGCCAAGGGTGAACAGGTCATTCAATTTGATAAAAACTTTTCTGAACTTATTGGGCTTGTTAAGTTTGACTTTCTTGGACTTAAAACTTTAACAGTTATTGAATACGCCAGTGAGTTTATTCGAAGAGGTTACGATTCAAGTTTTGATATTGAAGAAATCGACCTTGAAGATAAAAAAGTTTACGACTTTAT
>PAZA01000003.1 GCA_002715375.1 Halobacteriovoraceae bacterium | reverse complement strand
CTCCAAGTTATTTTTAAAGTCCGTAACTTGTTTTAGGTTTTCTTGATTATCAAGGTATGTTTTGGCAAAGTTCTTGGCACCTAAATAAAGTACAACGAAAATTATACTCATAAAGCCAAACTGAACGAGGTTGTAACCATTTATAATGGATACGGCACTTAAAACTGAATAACCAGAGAAAAATCCGAGAGAAATTTGCCCCAAAAGAAGTGGGAAAAAGTCAGTCCCAAAGGGTTCTCGGTTTCTTAACATGAGAGTCACCAAAATAATTTGGTTTGGAATGGCGGTAGCGAACCCCAACTTTCTAAAAATTAAAAATAGGCCATGATGCTCTGTTGGATTAATGAGGAAAATAAAAACAAAGGAGCATATACCAGCAATAAAAGCAGGTGTAAACCAATACCATTTAAATTTTATATAGTGCCTTACAAAAAGTGCAGAATAAATAGCCGAAGGCATAAGGGTTCCATACATAAGTGATATAGAAGCATCTAAACCAATAAATTTATTAAAAAAACCTGCCCAGGTAATAAGAGAGAGTCCGCATACGATTCCCATAAATGAGGGAGCTCTATAAAAGGACTCTTTAGTTTTGAGGTAAACAAATAGAAATAAAAGACCGGCCATGATGGCCGCCGCTCCTCCAAGAATAACAGCATCGGCCAAAAGGAAATCCCAAAAATTAATGAAAAAGTCATTCTCCTTATAGGCCCTTAACTGAAAAGGTTTTGCATGAAATCCCTTCATCAGAAAAGTGTTAAACCTGACAGTTAAAGTGTGGACCTTTTTTGTTATTTGAAAGGAAGCAAGAATTCCACCTGTTTTAATAAAATCTTTCTTTGATTGAATTTTACCTTGAGAAAGAATGAGTTTTCCGTCTAAGTAGAGTTCAAACTCAGGCCAATAAGATACTGCATAAAGAGTTATTTTTTTACCTAAAAGGTTTTCATTAAAAGATAAAATTCTTCTGTTCCAGGCAACCTTGTAAAGTTTTTTGTCATCGTAAACATTTTCCCAAGATCCAGGTAATTGGGCCACTTTCCATGAACTTATATCGACGCTATCCTTTGAATTTTCATTTTTATCATCTCTTGTAAAGAGCCAATTCCCAGTTAGTTCAATGGGTTTATTTAAGGAATTAATTTTAAGGGTGACCTCTTTTAATTTTTCCTTTTCTTTGAGTAATTTTTCCGAATTAGAAAATGCATTTTCTAACAAGAAAAATAAAGGAATGAAAGGAATGATTAAGTTAAAAATTAACTTCATATTAAGTCATTGAGATTATTTAAATTTAACTCTTTTTTTATCGGAATTCTAAGAGTTCCTTTGATTAAAATTAACTTAATCTGATTTCTAAAAATCAGAAACTTGCAGTTTAGGGAAAGAGTAAATGAAATAAATTTAAAATGTTTTAATTAAATTAATGAAATGTCCTAAACAAATGGAGTTTTCTAAAAGGGCAGCTTAAATTTAAAAACTATTAACTCTTTTGAATTAAATGAATTTCTTTGAGGACCTCCTCAGGAATTTGCGCCTTTTGGTTTTTTCCATAATCATAATAAACAACGAGTCCGCTCCCAACTGCTGCCAATTTATTGTCATTTGATTTTGAGGCAACAGCGTAATTCATTAAAAAGCGGTCTTCTTTTATTTCATCTATAACTGCACCAATTGTTATTTGATCTGGGTAGGAGAGGGGTCTAATGAATTTACATTGAGTTTCAGCGAGGATGGGACCTATTTGGAGGTTTTTCATGATATCCATGATTTTTACTTTTCCAAAATAAACAATTCTAACGCTCTCAAAGTACCTAAAGTAAACGATATTATTAACATGCTGAAAAGAGTCCATTTCTCCCCATGCTACATCTTGTTCTATTCGAACGGGAAAATCCTCTATTGATCTTTTCAATGTTGAATCCTTTTTTAAAACATTCTTTATCAAATGATTGTAAGTTTACGATCTTATTATAACTTTACTTTGGTTGGACTAAATTTAACACCATTAAAAAAATTAGTCATAGTGATCCTTTTAAAACACTATTCCAAATATAGTTTTTGTCTAAGAGAAAAAAGAGGCGCTTACCTCTCTGAAATACTTTGATTGGATTTATAATTGAAAGAGGAGGTATGTCATGGGAATGCTACCTAAAACCCTTGTCTGCGATGAAAACTTACTCGATAAAGATTTGTTTGGAAAAACTTATATTGTGACTGGGGCCAATAGTGGGATTGGGCAAGCCACTTCAAAACAACTTGTTAAACAAGGTGCTCATGTCATTATGGCCTGCCGGAACACGAACGAAGGTAAGAGAGTTAAAAAGAGGTTTGAAAAGCTAAACTATAAAGGGTCGGCAAAAGTTTTAAAACTAGACTTGGCAGATTTAAATTCCGTTAGGGACTTCGCTGAAATTTTTTTGAGTGACTATAAAAAATTAGACGGGCTTATTAATAATGCGGGCATTATGATGTGTCCTAAAAGCTATACTAAAGATGGTTTTGAAATGCAATTTGGTGTCAATCATTTGGGCCATTTCCTCCTAACTGAATTATTAATGGACATCCTAAAGAAAAGTGCCCCTTCCCGTATCATTATCCTTTCAAGTAGTGCCCACGATTCTTTACCAGGCCTTGTTAAATTTGCTGATATTGATCTTAAAGACCCCCATTTTAAAGATCGAAAGTATGATAAGGCAGCAGCTTATTGTCAGTCAAAGTTTGCTAATTTCCTTCACGCCAAAAGTTTGGCGAGGCGGTTAGAGGGAACAGGTGTTACTGCTATTAGCGTTCATCCTGGTATGGTTAAAACAAACCTTTCAAGGCATATGATGCCCCAATGGCTTCAAAACACTGTTGGTCATTTAATTTTTAAAATAATTGGAGTGATTAATCCTGAAGATGGGGCCCAGACTAGTTTGCATACCCTTTTAGATGAAAATATTCCGGACCACGCTGGAGAATATTATTCCCAAACTTCAATGTACCGGGACAATGAGTGCAATGAAGGGGGATGGCCTATGAAGTCCCCTAATCCAAAAGCTGATGACCGGAATTTGGAAGATGGCCTATGGGCCTTAAGTTGCTCTGAAGTTGGAATTTCTGAAAGTAAGCTTTTAAAAAAGGGAGCTTAGGAAGCTTAAGGAAGGCCCTAAGCTTCTTCCTCTTTTGGGGTTGGAAAGTAATCAACCTTCTCTCCGATGGGATGACCTTCTGTTATAGGTTTTCCCAATTCCTCTATACTCAAAACGGATTCTTCCAGGTTTAAAGACTTTCTCAACTTTTCCATTGTTTTAGGAGCAAAGGGAGAAAGCATAATCATGATATTTTTCAAAATGAAAAAACAAGAAAAAAGAGCATCCTTTCTTTGTTCCCTATCGAAGCGGTCATCATGGGGCTTGTATTGGGTGAAGAGGCCATTAATAATACGGGCATAGTTTTCAATCATAAAAAGAATTTTAGGGTAGTCTGCTTTTTCCATCATTCTTATATAGTTTTGAACGATTTTATAAGTTTCCTTTTTCGTTTTTCCTATGAGCTTACCTTCTGGCACTTTGCCATCGAATTTTGAGTGGACCGCTGAAATAGGTTTTTCAAAAGCCGCATTAAGTGGTCCTGCCAGGAATTGGTTTCTTTTTTGAAAAGTTTCAAAGTCAAAGTTTGAATTCTTTTCTGGAAGGCTTAAAAGAGAAAGAAAGTAGCGGACTTGATCAGAGTCATAACCCATCTCTTCAAGGAACTGGTCACCTGTATAGAAGTTACCAGTTGACTTACTCATCTTCTGGCCATCCATATGAAGGTGGTAGTTACTAAAGATATCTGTTAATTGGAGTTCACCCTTTTGTGGCATGCGGTTTTTTGCCCCTTGAGTTCCAAGCCACATCGCCCCTTGCATAAGAACATAAAAATAAACGTTATCTTGTCCTAAAAATTGATAAACATTGGATTCTGGATCAGTCCAAAATTCTTTATAAAGTTCAGGGTCAAGACCCTTTTTCTTTAAAGCTGTTTGAGTAAAGCTTATGGGAGCAATGAGGGACTCAGGCCAGACATAAAGAGATTTATTTTCCATCCCCTCATCTCTATCCTCCGGAACGGGAATCCCCCATGAAACATCTCTCGTTATAGAACGATGGGCCCAGCCATCCATAAGTTCTGTTTCAATATCATTTTTCATAAGGGTTTCTTTTCCCTTTTCAAGGTCAGCAAGGTTGTCAAACTGAACGACAATTTTTTTCCCGGGAGCATAACGGCTCTTGTGCTTGGGAAGTTCAGCTTTAAGTCCTTTAAAAATTTCTTCATCTTTATTAGAAAAAACAAGAGAAGGGTAGACCGTGTTGATGGTTTCTAAGTAAACGCTTTTCCTCCAGGTCTTTTTCTTTCCCTCTATCCATTCTTTAAGCTCATCAGTGACTTGCCACATATCGAGCCACCAATGATCCGTGTCTTTGAGAACAGGTTCACCATCACTAACCGTACTTTTCGGATTTTTAAGCTCACTGGCCTTATAATTGGCACCACAGGCGTCGCACTCTTCACTATAAGCTTTTTTGTGGTCGCACTTCGGGCATTCTCCATAAACAAAGCGGTCGGGGAGGAACATTTCAATTTTGGGATCATACCATTGCTCAGAAGTTTTTTTAGTGAGGAACTTATTGTCGTGGAGCTTTCTTAAAAAGTCCTGGCAGTAATTCTTGTGGTGTTCGAATGTTTCCTCTCTGGAAGTCCCTGTGTAAACATCAAGCTCAATTGAATAGTCTTTTAATGTTTGCTGTTGTTTGGAATGGATCTCGTCTATGAACTCTTTTGTGGATATATTTTTTGTTTTGGCCGCAACCTCAGAGTTTGAACCGTGGTCATCAGTTCCACAAACAAAAAGAACATTCTTAGGACCTATAAGCATTTTAAGCCATCTAGAGTAAATATCTGCAGGAACATGGGCGCCTGCCAGGTGACCAATATGAAGAGGCCCGTTTGCGTAGGGCATACCTGCTGTCACGACGGCCTTTTTAGGCTTTTTTACTCTTTGTAATACCTTAGATAGATCCTCTTGGAGGCCTTTAAGTTCTTCATCAATCATCGATTCGTTCCTGACTAGTTTTAAAACGCCATACTAGCCAATTTATCGCCATTTATCCATTTTAAACTGGAGTGCCTTGACCGAGATTTGTCTTAGGTCGCTAGGAAAAAGGGCCTTAAACCCCTTGTAATGAGGAGAAGCCCTTGGTTCCGCATAAATTGTGAGTGGCGTTATAAAATCTTATCTATCGAGGATGTCGAAAGTAAAGCCTACAGTAAACCAGCGCTAGTCTTCATTTTAAGGAGGGTAGATGTATTGTAGATTCAGATTTTATTTTGGTTTTTAAGAGATACTTTTTTCTTAAGCAAGCCTTAAGGCCTGCTTAAGAAAAGTCAAAACGAGTCTTTATTTTTAAATGATTTTTAGAGTTGTCTGTGGTTAAGCTTTTCAAGGTCTAACTCGAACATATATTTACCAACGATTGGTAGCTCAGCATTTGCTATAACCTTAACGAATATTGGGGCCCTGAAGTCACTATAGTCAAGTTCTTGTGTTGGGTGAATCCAAAGTTCAATTTCACCAATCCCACTTTTAACGACTAATCTCAAGCAATCTTTAACTCCATTAACTGTTTCTTTACCTATGAGAGTAATCGATCCAAAACCGTAGCTCTTAGTTTGAACTTGTTCTCTTTCCATATCTTCGAGGACTTTCATAAGTTTGTCATAATTCCCTATAACTGCCGGGATTGCCCTATCATCTAGAGAGTCTCTTTTTTTAATGGGAAGCCACCACTTTTTATCAACATCGTAGCTACCACCTAAATAATAATTATTTTCTCTTTTGATTACTTGAAGGTTCATGAGGCCACTTTTTATAGGGTTGCTGCTATTTTTCTTAATTCTAAGACCCATCATATCTTTATTAAGATCGAGTCCTGTTTCAACAGCTGGAAAAGCGGGCGTTTGGAAAATGATAGCTGTAATAAAGGATAGTACAATAAGGATTGCTTTTTTCATGAATGATACCTCAGTAGGAAAAGAAGTTAGACCAATTAAAAGTTGCCTCTTTATACCACTTTTTCTGTTTAAGGGGGGTTGAAATGACTCAGAGTGTAAGAATTTCTCAGTTTATCCTAGGGACTATAATTGTATTAAAAACAGGTACTTATGCTAGGTCTTAAGGTTGTGGGTGGTCTTGGCCTGTTTTCAGGCATTTTCTGGCGTTTTCAGGTGCCCTAAATAAAAAATCCTCCAGCAAAGTGGAGGATTTCTTATTAACTTATGAATTTTTCTTTGTTTTTTTAAAGGATTGGAGCGATAAAGTCCTCGATTCCTTCTCCACGCTCATCTGGGAATGCGTAACCTTTTTTGATTTGCTTTCCATTTTTGTAAAGGATGAAAATTGGGCTGCTTGTAACACCTTCTCTTTCAGCAATTTGGTTTAATTCGCCAAAGGCTTCATTTTTTGGGTTCCACCATACTTTGTAAACATCCGTCAGGTGACCATACTTTGCGTGAACAGCTGGTACTGAACCAAGGTTTTCAAGAAGTAGGCAGTGAACACAGTATGTAAGTCCATATTTGACGAGCACTGGCTTGTGAAAAGAAGCTTTGATAACTCTTTCTTCAAAATCTCTTTGGCCTTGAATTGTGTGGTGTCTGTTCCAAGGACTGTTGTGATCGATTTCAAACATGGCCTTAGGTGTATAGTAGTAACCTGGCTGTCCAAGTCTAGCTATTTCATTTTGAAGAAGTCTTAATTTTTGAAGCATTTTCCAAGAAGCGATTCTTGTCTCATCTGCGCTTCCTCTTTGAAGGTGCGTTAGGTAAGTCCTCACTTCATTATTAAAAACGTTGTTAAGTTCTTCTAATGTGAAGAGTCCGTCTCTATTCCCTTTTGTTGTGTCGCTATACCATGAAAGGGATTTGAAAAACTTTTCCCCTGCATGTGATCCTGCTGGAGCATAAGGCGTTTGGACTGCTCTAATATAAGAACGAATGAAAGGACGGTTATTTGGTAGTCTAATAAGCTTATCGAAGAGAGACTTCAGCTCATCGTCTTTAAAGTCTTCACTTTTATAACTTTCAAATAAGTTACGGTACTCGTGATAACTTGTTTCGCTTTGTGCTTGTGCTTCAGATGGGCCAAAAGCAGTTAAGATTAGGGCCAAAAAAAGAGCTGGCAGGGTCCATAATTTCATAAAATGCCTCACTAGGAAAAGGTTAGTCTTGCTTCCAAAATATGACTCTTTTTAGCAGCTCTTGGTGCTTGGCTCAAGGATGATGGTTGCGATGCGTAATTATTTTAGGGTCAGTATGGGGTCTTAAAAGGCCTTGCTGAAGTAATTTCAATAGCTTAGCTATAATGGAGGGAAGACACTTCCACAATTTTCTTCACGTGAGGAAACTTCTCTTGAAGAGCGCTCCGGATTGAATTGAGGAGTGTTTGCTTGGTTTTCCCTTCTCTATCGTATTCAACAATGAGTTTGATAATAAGAATGTCATTATCAAGGTCGACAACTTCGAGAAGCCCCTGATGGGTTTTCAAAAAAGGGTTGATCCTTTCTTCTACATAAGACTCTATTTTGCGTCTCATAAATTGAGCTCCATTTTTTTTAGCTTAGGTTTATGGCCCTAAGAGCAACATAATTTATAGATGAATGTCTAGTCAAAGTGTTTAAACGAAGGTTTAATTTCATGCTCATAAATTGATCAACTGGGGGTATTTTATGATGGATACAAAGAAAATTCTAAGCATGATTGATTTGAACCCGAAAGATTTTGAAAATGTTCATGGTTATTTAAATATGGTTGAGCTCTCTGTATTTGAGGAGCTTGCAAAAACTGACATAAAGCAAAGTGGTATGTTCACTCTAGGTGCTGAGCATAAGAAGGAGTTGACAAAACATTTTGAAGAACAGAACGCAGAAGTTTAAGGGCCAAGGCCTTCAAAGTCATAAGATAAAGCACTTATAAACTTATCTTGAGTTTCGAGACCTCAGGTCATCATTGAGGCCAAAAGATTTTACCGCAAGAAGAGTCAGGGCAGCTTCAGAAACTTTGATAAGAAGCTTTTCAGCTTTTTTTGGGTTAAGAGGTTTGTTTGGCTTTTTTCCTTCTTCTAAAAAAAAGTCAAAGGCCATTGCTTCTAATTTTTGCTGAAATTTCATCTATCTTTCTTCTTTTTAGAAACGTTATTAAGTCACCATTGGTTTTACAGTAAGCCCTTGAAAAATCAAGGGACGATTGAAAAAGCTGGAAAATTTGCTCGGTTTTTATTCTTTTTTAACTCGATTTCTCTAAGAAAGGCCCATTTTTCATTATTTGTAAAAGCGAGTAACCTATAAAGACCAATTTATCTTAAGTGAGAAAGGGATCATGAAAAAAAGAATTTTAATCTTACCTCTGTTAATTTTTCTGGCCTGGGGATTGGGTTCAGGTTTTATAACAAGAAAAGTGATCTCCATAAAAAAACCTTATAGACCTTTAAGTGATTCAACGACGCCTGATTATCAAAAGAAGGATGCCTGGGTTTCAAGGCCTGATTTTTTTAATCCGAGTTTGTGGCCTCTCAATGAACATAAGGTCCAATCAGATTTAAAAATAGACGTTTTCTATATCCACCCAACCGCCCTTTGGATAGGGAACTCCTGGAACTATGATTTAAAGTCTCCTGGTATTGTTTTAAATATCATTGATAAGTCTGTCTCTGAGCATGCCTCAGTCTTCAATAAATGCTGCCGGGTCTATGCTCCCCATTATAGAGAGGCGGGTCTTGGGGCTTTCAGGAATAGTGAGGCCTTTGTGTCTCGAGTGAAGGCCTTTGAATTTGCCTATAAGGACCTTTTAAAGGCCTTTGACGTTTTTATTAAAAAACATAATAAGGGAAGGCCATTTATTTTGGCCGGTCATAGCCAAGGAACATTGCATGCGATGAGGTTAATCAAAGACCGTATTGATGGTAAGGAGCTTCAAAATAAATTTGTGGCAGCTTATGTTCTTGGTTACAAATTCCCAAAGGACTATTTTAAAAGGGTTTATAAAAGAGTTAAACCTTGCCAAAAGAGGGATGATACCGGTTGTGTTATTCATTGGGATAGCTTTGATGAAGGGAGTGCCTTGAAGAAAATCAAGGGCATTCATTGGTACCCAACCGGGTGGGAGTCTGTCAAAGGGAAGGATGTCTTGTGTACAAATCCGCTCAGTTGGAAAGTCGATGAAGTTCTTATGGGGAGGGGGAACCATAAGGGGATGTTAAAGTCTTTATCAGAACAAAATTATGACTATGAGGAAAAGAAAGTGTGGGCACAATGCCAAAAGGGAAGGCTTTTTGTTAAAGCGTTGGACTTGTGGAATTTTAGGGTCTGGCGGTTTCTTAATTGGACGCGAGAGCTTTATGACGGAAACTTACACTTTTTTGACTTCCAACTTTTTTTCAAAGACATAAGAAAAAATGCCTCGGAAAGAATCGAGGCATTTTATCTAAATGAAGAGAGTAAAGATTTTTATGAGACTAAAATAAAGATTCAATGAGGGAAGACCTGTCAGGCTTCCTTTCTTCCTTCTTCCTTTTTCTATTTATAAGATTCTAAATCTTTTTCAATCTCTGGAAAATAAGTAACAAACCTGGAAATAAGTTTTTTTCTAATGGCCGGGTCCGTATTTTTCTTAAGGCTTTCTGTGGCATAGGTTAAAGCATCACTTTCTGATTTAATATTTTGCTTCATGAAAATCATAGAGGTTGTTATATTGAGTGAGTCAGGAGAAAACCGCCCTTGTTTATCAAGAAGGACTTTTCTGGCCGACTCATTCCCAAAAAAGGAGACTTTATCTTCCCCAGACAAGCTCATTTGGTTCACTAAATTAATGGCCATACCTCTTATAAAACTGTCTTCCGGACTGAAGCCTTTTAGAGTTTCTTTAAGGTGGTTGAAGTTTTCTTCTTTATTTCGGTCAATTTCTTTAAGTGCCTTTCCTATAAGGGCACCATAATCTGGGTTTTCATCCATAACAAAGCCAGCTGATATCCAAACGGCAAAATCCTCGGCTTCAGGGCTGTTTTTAAAGAAGTTTTGTGTTTTCTTAAAAAGGCGGGCGACCTGAGGATCACCTTTTATTTTCTTCCAATAAGGATCTTCATTATAGATTCTCTTCTTTGTTTGGGCGGTACTCTCATCTCCTCCAGTAGGGGCCGACCCTTGAGAGGAATCCCCTCCTTCTTCAGAAGATTTTTTTGATGGGTCATCGCCAGAAGAGGCAGCTTTTAACTGAGGGCCCTCTTTTTTACTTGTGTCAGAAGGCGTACTTTGTTTTGATTCTGCTCCTGTCTTGTCGGAAGAACTTCTTTGCCCAAGGTATACTCCTCCGGCTGCAATTAAGGCGAGTAAAAGACCAATAAGGATATTTTTTGAGTTCATATGATTCTCCCGAAAATGTGTTTTAGGCCAATTAAAAGTTTAGTTTATGCTTGGAATTATTGTATCGGTTTTTAGAAAAAAAAGGAGTCTTTTTTTTTACAGGTCTTTTTCAAATATGGATTTAATTCTTAAAATTTCCTCTCCGGAGCATTGACCTTCTGGGCACCTTTTTATGGTATAGCATTGGTCGTTGGACTTTTCATTGAGGTCAAAGTCAGTACCTCCTCTTACGAGAACTCCTTCTACCAGGTAATTTTTTGTATTCACGACAGGAGAACCTGAGTTTCCTTCAAAGGTATCTGAGTTAATAATAAATTGATCTTCATGCTTATTATCTCTAATCTTAGCATTTGTTGAAAACTTGAGAGGAAGGCCCTGAGGATAGCCAACGACAACCAGTTTAGAGTCCTTTAAGATCTTTCCTCTTTGCCTCATTTGTAGGGGCTTTCGACCCAGGACTGGGCGGTCAAGTTTCAAAATGGCATAGTCCAAGGATTTGTTTTGGTCTATGATTTCGACGCATTTATGGACATTGGATTCCTTAAAGTTTGACGGTGCAATATTTTGAGGATCACTTTTAAAATCAAAGGCCCAAAAGTTTTCTTCACAATCACTTAGGCTTTCAACGCAGTGAGATGCAGTAAGAAGAACATCCTTTTCAATAAGAAAACCACTGCAGGTACCAAGTGAGGGTTGAGCGGCAATCTTCTCGTGAAAGGCATCGTGTTCGGGACAAATATTCAGATCTTCTAAGAGGTCCTCGTTGATTGTATAGTGTCCATTAGCGTATTCTAGTTTGTCTTCAGGAATTTGGATGGCCACTGACCTTCCAATTTGTCTGATTCTCTTACCTCTCACTTCGTGATAATCAAGGATATCGTTATTGCCGTAGATGATAGGTGAAGACTTTATCTCAAGGGCCGTCTTGTTTACACTCATTGTCGAACGATCACAGCTTAAAAAGAGTGTTAAAAGGCCTAAAAAAAAGACAAAGTGACCCATTCTTTCTCCAAGGAGGCGATTGACTGAGTGAGTGTTGCATTTTTTAAAAAAGTTTACCAAATTGATTGATTAAAATTAAACGATTGATCTTATTGTTAGGCAAGGCACAATGAATTATAAAAAAAACGGAACTAGAATGTATAAAACTTTTCTTTGTTTGATGGCCCTTTTCATTTCTGCAGAGGCCACTTTTGGAAGCAGTGGTGGTTTTGAATGCACGGACGGCACACCTGCAAACCGCTCTTTTTTGAGTCTTATTTTTTCACAAAGCCGCAATGACGAGGGTCTCCTCTTTCGTTTTAGAATTTTGCCTCTTATGAGAAATGGTAGGGCGAATGAAGATGTATCCTCCTTTTTAAAAGGTTGGGGGATCTCTTCTGAGGGGTTTAAGAGACCTGTCTTTGAATTAAGTTTAAAGGACTCTCAGTGCCGAATCCTAAAAGAAAGTGAAGCTCCTTTAGTTGATTGTTTCCTTGGAAAGGGGACGAGGTTTAAGGTTAGGGATGCTTTAACGAACAAAACCGCGGAAGGGGTCTTATCTTGGGGTCAGTTGCATATGAGAAGACAAGTTGAGACATTTGTTATGTTTCGTTCTGAAGACGGCCAATTTAAAAAGAGTCATGAAAGCCTAAAGATCTTTTTTACAGGACAAAATAAAAAGAGAGAGATCTCCCGCCTCGATTCCGTTTACCATGGGGAATTCTGCCACTGGAATTAAAAAGGGCCAAGGGCCTAGTGGAGGTATGAGTTAAAGGAGTCCTCAAAGGAGTTTTGGAACGTTTCCTGAATCTTTACGTATTGAAGCCTAAGGTCCTGAAGAAGCTCTTCCCAATAATTCGCTTCATAGAAGTGAGGAAAGGCATTAATAAAGGCTGGGTCTTTTGACCTCTTAGCAATCCAAGCCGCAAAGTGGATGTAACGGAGAGTTCTCAGGGGCTCAATCAGCTTTAAAGATTGACGGGAGAGTGGCCTCATGGATTGGTAAGCTTCCAAAAAGATTTCCCTGTCTTTTAGAGCATACTCATCTTCTCCTGGGACAATTAGCCAAATATCTTGAATGGCCGGTCCACATAACATGTCATCAAAATCAATAAAGAAAGGGCCTTCTTGGTCCCGCCAAATAATATTACCCCAATGACAGTCCCCGTGAATTCTATGATAGGTTTCTTTTTCAAAAGCAGGGGCCACGAGCTTATCAATTCTTTCAAAGATGGTGTTAAAGCTTTCTTTTAAATGCTCTGGAATAAAGTTTTCCTTAAGAAGGTAATCAAGGTTTTGCCTTCCAAAAGTCAGCGTGTTTATTTTAAGGCGGTGATGAGAGGGTCTTTGTTCACCAATTGTATGGACTCTGGCGAGGAGGCGTCCTAAAATTTGGAGCTGTTCTTTAGACATATCCTGAGGGGCCCTTCCCCCTTTTTTAGGAAAAAGAGTAAAAAAGATCTCTTGTCCTGGAACTTTAAAAAGAGTTTTTTCTTGAAAAATTAAAGGAGCAATCGCTGGTATTTCGGCCTTCTCAAGGTCCATTAAAAACTGATGCTCTTCTTGGATCTGTTCTTTAGTCCATCGACCAGGTCTATAAAACTTGGCTATTAAAAACCGCTAACTTTCACTTTTAATGTTTTCAGCGGGAAGGTCGATTTCTATTTCATAGACTCTGTTTTCCATACTGTTAAGAGGAAGGCAACGACCCGTGGTTTTAAAACCCAGCGACTCAACAGCGCTTAAAACGGTTTCGGGACCTAACTCATAAAAAAACTGGGTAACATTATCACCCCAAACATAGGAACTCATGGACGACCTTTTGGAATTAAACAGTCCTTTCTTATAGCTGAAATAATCATTAAAGTTAAGGGCCATTGTAAAGTTGTTAGTGTTCAAGGGTTAATTAATGGACTAAAATAGAACTAGATACCTATGACAAAAAAGAGGAGAGAGAGATGGAGAGGCCTTCTTTAGAGTTTATTGATTTACGTATTGAAGACAGGGTGGCCTTTGCCTTCCTTAATAGACCTGAGAAACTCAATGCTTTGAATGAGAAACTATGGTTTGAAATTGGAGAGTTGGCCGATTGGGTGAGTGAAAGTAAAGAAGTCAGGGCCCTTATTCTTTCAGGTCATGGGGGAAACTTTACAGCGGGAATCGACCTCAACTTTGTGATGGAAATGCAAAAGCGGTATTTTACTGAGCCTGAAGGGGTAAGGCAGGAGTCCCTAAGAACTTATATAGGAAAGTTACAAGCTTCTTTTAATGCCCTAAGAAATTGCGAAAAGCCCACCATCGCCGCCATTCAAGGTCATTGTATTGGTGGGGGAGTCGATTTAATTACGGCCTTCGATTTAAGATATGGGACCAAAGGGTCCACTTTTTCTGTGAAAGAAGTGGACTTGGGGATTGTCGCTGATATTGGAACTCTTCAAAGACTTCCTCTTTTTATTGGTGAGGCCAAAACAAGGGAACTTGCTTTTACGGCAAGGAACTTTGATGGGACCGAGGCCCATAGACTAGGCCTTTTAAATGATTGTTTTGAAACCCCGGAAGAAATGAGTGAGGCCTGTAAAAAAATGGCCAAACAAATTGCAAGTAAGTCACCTTTAACGATTAGAGGCATAAAAAAGGTTTTAAATTATAATGAGGCCCGGAACCTTAAGGATGGCCTTGATTATGTGGCCAATTGGAACGCAGCCTCTCTTTTTTCAGATGATTTGAAAGAGGCCTTCAATGCTTATATGGAAAAGAGGATGCCCGAGTTTAAAGATTAGGAGGCCTCACCTCTTATAAAATTTCCGACTTTTTCTAAAAATGAGAAAGGGCTTCTAAATTTCTTTTTTCCTTTGGAGAAGAAACACTTTCCTTTAGGGGCCTTCTTTTGCTTTCCACGGTTAAGAAGCTTTTCTTCAAAGAAACGGAAGTAATCGTGGAAGTGAAAAGCGTTTGCTCTAATGACGGCATAGAAATGTTCGTCAGTAAAAATACGGCAGTTTGGCTTACCGTAGGCTTCCCATAGTTCAAGCTGGTTGTCAGTCGCCACGATATCGTCTTTTACATCGAGGTTCATAAAGATGTCTTCTCTGGATCTTCTATGGGTTAGGTCCAAAGGATCAACTTTAACGACGCTCATTAACTTTTCTCTAAAGCCTTTTATATCGAGGCCTTCTTCTTTCATTCTAAATTCTCTATAAGGAGTTGCAAGTTCAGATCTGCTTCTTGTTAAAGTATCAACAAACCTTCCGCCGGCGACAGAGATATAGAGGGCCTTTACACGGAGGTCGACACCGCCAACGAGAGAGTTAAGGATCCCTCCAAAACTATTTCCCCAAGTTCCAATTTTTGTAGCATCGATTTCAGGCCTGTTTTCAGCAAAGTCAATGGAGCGGCGGATACCTGTTATGATACTTTTGGCAGCAGTAAAGACTTCGGAGGTTTCTCTTTTATTATCAATTGGCTTTTGGTTAAGGGTGAGAAGAAAAACATTAAAGCCTCTTCTTATTAAGCCTCGAGCGACAAGCTTTTCAAGGGGAGTCACTTCCATAATAGAAGGAATTAAAATGACGAGAGGTCTCGGTGTATTATCAGCGTGTTTATAGTAAAGTAATTTTTGGACAGGTGTTTCACCTTCTGAGGGTGTGACGGCCGTTAATTCCACTTCATATTGATTGTATCTGGCGATTCTAAAGGGCTTCTTTTGGAAAATACGTTTTCTGACTTTGTTCACTTTTTTAAACTTGGTCACCAAAACCTTTCTGTCGTAGTCAAAGTGAGAGAGGTGAGTGTCTGTTTGACTAGGGTCTTTGCCGAACAACCCTTTGGAATAGGCGTCTACTCCCAAAAACATAAAAGAAAGGGTTAAAAGGGAGAGGATCATATTTTTTATCATAGAAGTCGATCTTAGTTGTGCGCGCATTTTTCCTGACCTTATCAAGGTTTTTTATTTAGCCTAAAGGCAAACAAATAATAAAAGTTCTAAAAATGTTGTTTTTGTTGATACTTCTTATACATTAAAACTGGCCGAAAGTGTTATTTTTTAAAAAGAAAGTGAAAAAATTTGTGGATAAAATGCCCAAAATCATCTTTTTCAGGGGGAAAGAAGGCCTTTTAGAGTCAAGGCCTAACATTCAGTTATTTAATCATTGTTTAAAAAAAGAGTGAAAAGGAACCTCTGAATCCCTAGTTCAAGTCATGCCAGAAAGGGTCCAGCTTAGAATCATTAAAGCTTGAGTGGTGACCAAGCCCTTTCATCATGATGGTAGACCTCGCTTCATCCATATTGCTTTCCCCTTTAAGGAAAATCCATGGACGGGCCCATTTTTTCAAAGAAATCTCCGAGTTTAAAAGACCCATTGATTTCTCTTGGGAGATTTTAGCATAAATGTTCAAGCATACTGCGGAAATGGCGTGCTTCGCTACGGTGAGGCCCTGCTTCTTTCCAAAGGCCTTATCGTGCATAAAGAAGTTAACCATTTCTTCGCAGTAGCTTTTTGAAATCGGGGGGGTCAAAAAAGTATTGGTCTTGTCTTGAAGTTTCATAATTTCAGTTTTTACTTTCTCGTTAATTGATTTTGAGTAGTAAAAAGAGTTGTTAACCCCTTCATCCCATGAGGGAGAAACATAGTTATTCCAGTTAAATTCCTTTTTGGGGTTTAGTTTCCAATGACCGCCATTACATGTGAAGTATTCACCGGCGACTCTCTCCCAAAAAAGCATTCCCATAATATTGGCCGCTAAATCTCCGTAGGAGTAGACGCCCGATGTGCTAAGCCCTAAGACTTTCGTTTCCAGGCAGTGACCATATTCTAAAACTTTTGGAAGTTCTTTTGTTCCGCCAAGAACGTAGTATTCGTGTCCCTGACTAAAAAAGTGTCCAAATTTATCAGATCCTATAACGAGGCCTCTGACGTTTAGGAGAGTGCCAAGAACCAGGGATATGGCCCTTGATTCGCTTGTTTTGACTTTTTTATAAACAGAGTTTTTCTTCTCTTGTGTCGTAATATACTCTCTTGAGCTTCCTTTTCCTTTTTGGATATGACTTTCAAAGGCCCCTTTGAAACCACTGACCCAAGGATAGCTTCGGTCTTTTCGGCATTGTGGAAAAGGAACGGCGAAACCGCCAATTAATTGTTTGTTAATCGTTTTAATAAGGTGCTCTTTTTGGCATCCCTTTTCTTTATCAAGAAGCCCTTCTCCATCTTTAAGCCTTTCTCTAACAATTTTGTTTAAAACCTCTATGGAGTCCTTTTTGGCGAGGACTTCTTTTCTAAGCGTGAACGAGTCCAGCTCAGAGGCCATTCCATTAAAGGAAAGACTAAGTGAGGTAATCAATACTGAAAGTGATGATAGGATTTTTTTCATTTAAAGCTCCGGGTTTAAATGAAAATAACATTTTGCGTCATCGTGATCAAGGCCTCTGGGGAATATGTGAAGAATTTACAGGACTAGAGGAGGGGGAGGTAAGGCATTTTGAAAAGTGCCCAAAAAAGGTCTCTAAACATCTAAAAAAACATAACTTTTTAGAGACCTTCTTTAAGCGCCTTTTAGCTCTCCCAACACCCGATTGATTACATCCGCAACTTTTTCTTGAGCTAGGGGTTTTTGCATCCAGGCCCGAACCCCTAAATCCTTGGCCCTTTGCTTTAAACTTTCAGCAACTTCCGTGGTGACAATTAAAACTGGGACTTCCTTAAACTCTTCAAATGTCCTCGCCTGCTCAATAAAGTCCAGGCCATTTAGGCCTGGCATATTTAAATCAGAGACAATAAGNTTTATTGTTCTGGTTTCTTCAAGAACTCCAAGGCCTTCCAATCCATCGCTTGCTTCATGAATGATAAGGCCGCTTGCCTGTAAAGCATTTTTTAATTTAATCCTTACGGTTTCCGAGTCATCGACAATTAAGACTTCCATAAATTTATCCCCCACTTCATTCTAATCCTTTCGAGGTTTTTTTATTTTGGTTCATTTCTGGGGCAACAGGTGTTTGAATTAGTAATTTAATGGTGCATTTTTGATCCTTTTAATAAAAAAAAATTATTGGGGAGGATGGTTACCAATCATTTTGGATAAGAGGTTATTTTTAAAAAAGACGCTTGGGTTTCTTATGATTTGGGCGATAGATGAATAGATGGATAGAGGGTAGGGTAGAGTGGAAAAAAAGGATCACTTATTAAAAAATTGAATCTTAAAGATATTATCTTTCACTCGCTTTTTATTTTCATTAATTTTATTGGCTACTTCTTGGTGGTTTTCTTTTTAAAGTCGTCTTCTTTTAATGAACTTAAGTTCTACCTCCTGGGCGTGATGTTTATAATTTTTATTCTTCAATTGCTTTTTGTTATATTGATCCTTCCAAAGGGTGTTTTATGGAAAGTCGATAACCTCCCCGGTATCTTTCAAAATGTGACCTTTTTTTCCTTTTTAATTATTTTTCTATTCCTCTTTTTGTGCTTAGGGAGTTGGTTTCTTTTTCTTATCACGTTTCAAAAAAATATTGATTTATTATTTAATAAATACATTCATATCATTTATTTTTTTTCACTAGGCCTTTCATCATTTGTGATTAAGAGGTTCTATATCTTGATTCATTATGGAGGCCTTAACTTTTTGGAATATATATCAAAGGGCATGGGAAGACCTGATGAATTTCATTACGAATACGATTTTGATAAATATAATGAGGAATCTTTTAAGGTTAAAAAAGCTCTCAGTAGCTTAGGGTTAAAAGAATCTTCTTCTAAAGAGGACATTAAAAAGGCCTATCATAATTTGGCCAAAAAGTTTCATCCCGATGTCTCGGGCCATCAGGAAGATTTCAAAAAAATTAAAGATGCTTATGATTACCTTATGAGTAGAGGTTAAAATAAGGGCCATTTTTTATTGAATCCATTGATAGATTTGAGGGATTTGATTTATCTTAATGGCCCTTTCGCCTCTACAAGAGCCTGGGTCGCAGTACTTAATCTTTTTACAGTGGTCCTGGTAAATAAAATCCCTTTCACCACTAAAAAGGATGCCCTCAACAAAACCCTTATCAAGGTTAATGACGGGGGACCCGCTATTTCCTTTAAAAGTGTCTGACTCAAATTGAAAAAAAAGGGGATGGGAGCTTTCTCTTAGAGTTGATTGAAGTGATATCTTTAAGGGGTGTCCCAGAGGGTGGCCCATAACAAGGAGGTTAGGGAGGCCAGAAATACCCTCAGTTTTAAAAGGGCGTATTTTAAGGGGTTTTCTATTAGGGGGGATGGTTTTTAGTTTTATGATGGCGTAATCAAGAATAGGGTGCTCTTCAGACAAAATGCGCTCGCATTCATAGACGTTATCTTCAGGAAAGGTTGTAAACATTTGATCTCTTTTTTCAAGTTTAAAGTCAAAAACCCAAAGGTTTTCTTGGCAAATGCTTTCCTCTTCAACACAGTGGCGGGCGGTCGCTAGAATTCCAGGGCCAATTAAAAAGGCCGTGCATTCGCTTAATTTTTGTCTTGAAGAAAAGTCTTTTTCCAGTGAGGTCATCGGTTGGCAAAAGGGAAGCTCATCAGGGTCATGATTTGATTTTTTAATAATGTAGGAAGGCCCTACTTTTTGAAGGGTCTCTTTTGAGACCATAGCAGAAATGGAGCCGGACCACTCTTTTATTTCGGATAATGCGTCTTCGATTTGGTAGTAGTCAATTAAGTTATTTTTACCGTAGATAATATGTTCTCTGCTTAGGGAAGTGTTTACAAATCCCAGTAAGGTTAAAAAGAGGGTGATGGTGGTGAAAAATCCAATTTTCAATGATGATCCCTAAGGTTTAAGTCTTTAAAAAAATGCTTCTAATAAGAGGGGCGCAATTATGCTTTAAAAAAAGGGCCATTGCAAAACTTTTTTTTTCAAGGTTTTTTAGGAAGAGTCAAAATTTAAAAAGGGGTTATAAGGAACGTCACAAATTCATTCCTCGCAAGTGGGGGAATGGGACTTATTGCAAGGAATGAACGTGTCGTTAATCATTAATTAAAAAAATAATTCAAATGGAATCAATTGAATTATTTTTTAGAACTCGTATCTTGAAACATGAATCTTTCTTTTATAGTTTTTAGTCGTTACTTTTCCATAAGCACATCCTTTCGCGTATGAAGCTTTAGGCTTAAGTCCCGTGATTCTTACAATGTCTCCTCTGTTGGCCTCAATAACCGCTCTTTTTGAAAAGCCAGTCGTTTTTATGATTCCGCAAATTTTTTTAGTGGATAATTCCTTAAGCATTGTTGGCGTTTCTTTGATGATTGGTCTCAAGGCACTGCTTGGACCTGTCCAGAGTGCATGAGCAGAACTTAAAGCTGCAGTCATTAATAAAATTGTCGTAAGCTTTTTCATTTTTATCTCCTAGTTAGTTTGTTGAGGTGAATATACATGACGTGTGCGTAGCAACAATATGTTTTAATGCGGTATATCTATTTAATACTAATTGGTCTAATTCGTAATACCTCTTCAAAAATGGCACGAATTTACTTCTTTCAACTTAGGTTTAAGAAGCAAAAAAGAAATGAATTTTATTTTGGCAAAAGGTGATTAGCTTTCGTGAAATTTTTAAGGTCTACAGTTGGCATAAAGTCTTGAAAAGGCTTTTTTGAAAATTAAAACTACTGATGATAATCTTACATAATGTTAACTTCATAAACACCGATTTACTTTTCCTAAGAAAAGGTCATAGAAAAATGGATGAAGTTTACCCATATATTCTTAATATCCTTGATGAACTCAATAAAAACCAAAAGCTAACCCTCTTTTCTGTTCAGGAGTTTGTTAAAAAAGAAGAATTTCCTCGTTTACTCGTAAAACCTCTTAGAGAGACGGGGATTCTGGGCTCCCCTTTAAAAAGGATTTGAAATGGAATCTCCAGATAAAAAAATTCTAGATCATATCCTTAAGGATCCTTTTGGGGACCTTTTGAAAACAAAGAGGAGCGTCCCCAGGGAAGGGGAGTCCATCGTCGAATTAACAGTCACACAGGATCATGTTAATTGTCATGGTGTCACTCATGGGGGAGTTATTTTTGCTTGTTGTGATATGGCACTTGCTCTTGCCAGTAATTCTCGGGGCCTTATTGAAGTGGCCACTCAAGTGACGATCTCTTTTTTAAAACCAACAGGCCCTGGGGCCAATTTGAAGGCCCATTGTAAGGAAGTTCATAAAGGGAATAAGCTTGGTCTTTTTGATATTGTTGTGACGGATTTTTCAGGAGGCGTTATTTCAAGGGCCCAAGGTCAGGTTTATAAAAAGAAGCAGTCTTTTGTATAAAGCCGAAGCCTTTAGTCGGTTTAGTTTTTTTAAAACGGTTGATGAATTTTTTCTTGGCATAAAAGAGGGGCCATGAAAAAATTTTAACCATGAAATTAAAAACTTTGGTCTTATTGATATTTTTACTGCCCCAATCAGTTTATCCTAGTTTTAACTTCGGGACTTACGTTCCCTATTTTTTGAAGTCACAAAGTGATAAAGAGGCCGGTACAACTAAGTTTGCCTTAAACCCCTTTATATCCTATGACTATCATTTATTCACGATGAGGTCTCAAAAATTTACCCCAGAAGCGGGCTTTGTCTATCACTTTGATGCAGAAGATAGTACAACTCATCAAACGATTTTTTTGCTCTACAATTTTGAATATAACTGGAGTGAGACTGTAGACCTAAGGTATGGTTTTGGCACTTTTTTAAATCGTATTTCAGGTGACGGCTCAACTTTGACTTTAAATAACGGAAGCTCAACTTCCGACTTTTATGTCCCAGACGAATTACAAACAAGTTATACCTCGAGTTTTAACTTAGGACTTAAAATAAATGTCACCTCCAATTGGTTTTTGAGGCTTGACACTCAAATTATGCGTTTTGCCTCATCGACGAGGAGAAACCTCAGTTATTTATTATCGGTGTCGCGTAATCAAATGGAATAAAGTTATGAAAAAAATAATCCCTTTTCTCATTGCTCTTATTTCTTCCAATTCCTTTTCGTGGACCTTGGCCTATAAAGGGGCGGAAGGATTTCCAACAAATGAGATTACAGTCAACGTTGCTTCAACCAATTCCTGCTCAAATGCCGGACTTACAGCAAGCTCACTTTTAAACCATCTTGAGTCCGCTATGGATAAGTTTTGGAACCAGGTTTCAGAAAGTGCTCTTGTCTTAAAAATTGGTGAATTAAAATCAATAGATATTAATGGGGACTCTTTGACTGATGTTGCAAATAAGGCGGCCGATAATACAATCCTTGTGGGCTGTAATGACGATATTTCATCTTTTTCAGGTGGCTTTACCGGAGCAGTTGGTGGACTGGCTTGTAACAGCACAGTTTGTAAGGGGGCCGTTATTGTTAATGCTCATTCCAATACAAACGTTGATACTTATTCCGAGGACACTCTTCATTCCCTTCTCGCTCATGAAATAGGCCACGCGATAGGTTTGGGCCATAGTTCAGTGGAAGAGTCTTTGATGTACTACTCATTGAGCGCAAAAACACAAGACTTCCTTCATCAAGATGATATTAATGGAATAAGTTGGCTTTATCCCAATGAAGATCAGCTTGGAGGGTTAGCAGGGAGTTGCGCTTCGATTGATTTAGGAGGCGGGAGTGGGGGAGGTCCCAACGGCCTGGCCTTTATGTCCCTTGCTTTCATCCTTATGCTTCTCATTTTAAAGGGCACCAATCTTGCGGGAAAAAGGCTCAAACAACAATTTCACTTTTCTTCATAAGTCTTTTCAACTTTAAAAAAAATTTAAAAGGTTTGTAAAAGATGTCTAAATCTATTCCATATCGTCCTAAAATAACTGAAAAAATAATTGGTGGAAGTTTAACTCTTATTGCCCTCTTTTTTAATTTATACCCAGAGGGTCTTGATTATATAGGTGTGCCAAAAGAGCAGAATTTTATTTGGTCTATAATCTTTAGAGTTATTTTTATTATTGGATTTTTAAGAGTTGTTCTCCCTGTACTTTTAAGACTATTGGGCCTACACCGTCATTACTCTATTAAAAAATTTGAATTTAAAGGAGAGAAGAAGGCCCTCATCATTACGTCTTCCGCAAAAGAACATGTTGGAACAACGAAGAAGACAGGAGTTTGGACTTCGGAGCTGACGTCACCTTATTTTGCTTTTTTAGATTCCGGTATTAAAGTTGATATTGCAAGTATTAAAGGTGGTGAAATACCACTAGAGCCTGTGAGTACCTGGTGGTTATTTCGGTCCACCGAAGATGAGCGTTTTCTTAATGATAAAAAACTCCAGCAAAAAATTAAAACGTCTTTAAAAATTGATGACCTTGATTTTACTGACTACGACCTTTTGTTTTTATCAGGTGGTTGGGGGGCCGCTTATGATTTAGGTTTTTCAGATATTCTTGGTGAGAAAATTTCCAAAGCGTATCAAAATGATAAAATTATAGGGGCCGTTTGCCATGGTCCTTTGGGTTTTTTGAAGGCCAAAAAAGGAGATGGTTCACCTCTTTTGGAAAATTTAAAAGTAACAGGTGTTACTGACAAACAATTAAAAGAATTAGGCATTGATATGTTTCCCTTAACAGGAATTAATGTCATTAAGAAAACGCCTCATCATCCTGAGAGGGAACTGAAAAAAGCGGGCGCGCTTTTCGAATCCAAAAAAGGACTTAGGGATTACCTGGCAACTCACGTTGTGAGGGATAAAAATATAGTGACAGGACAAAACCAAAACTCTGGTAATGAGACGGCGGAACAAATGATGTCCATCCTAAAGGAAAAGGGTTTTTAGTTTTCTTTGAACAGAAGCTTGTAAGGGTTCAAAGGTTTTTTCAATTAAAATATTCTGAAGTGTCAAAATCAGTTGTTATAGAGATATTGGAGTATGTAACGCCATTAAGGTGGTACATATAAAAGCCGACTTTTCCTTCGGGAAAAGATCCGCTCTTTTCAAAAATGGTATCGTCGTCAATAACAAGTTTAATTTTGCTTTCTGTGTAAATAATTTGGAAGTTGTAACTTGCTCCACTAACCCAGCCTTTTCCCGACCCATAGTTTGTATCGAGGACGTGAAATTTTCCTGAACTCCCTGTATCGATTCTTTGAAGAAAATATGTTGCCCTTTCTCCCGATCCGGAAAAGTTCCCATCAACTCTTGCAAGGCAATTCCCTATTTCTCCGGAATTGGGGGTGTCCGTTTGCTTCCAATCAATGAGAACAAAATCGTAATTACTAGGATTCTCACCTACACCCTCAGGATTATTTAATCCCATGACCCAACCGAAGACATCATCAATTTTCTTGTCATCGCCAACATTTGAGCTTGATGTCACGGTTCCAGAAAGAATAACGTTTGTATAAGCAGCTGGTGAAACCAAGAAAACAGGGCTAACTGTATAATGTTGGTTTTGACTTATTGATGACCCACTATCATTAGTAGGTCTCCAATCCCCATTGATTTGACTCCAAGTTCCTAAATCCGGATTTGTTGTCACAGGGTTGTAGGTCGTTCCACTGGTTGAGTCTTCAAGACTGTTGTAGTCAGATTTGGCACAAGAGAAAAGAAGAATCAGTACGATAATTTTTTCTAAAAAATGTCTTTTTTTTATTAAAAGAGTGGGGCCGAATTCCATAGACCTATTTTAAAAAATAAACAAAGTGTTAGTCTATTAAAAACAAAAAAGGTGCCTAGTGTGGTCTCTTAGATTTAAGAAGCCACGTCTTCATAAGACCTTTGCCTTTAATTTCACTTTCCCCAGCGTCTTCAAAATCATAACCAGAACCTAAGAGTTCTTTTGTTAAATTTGAGACTTGAATTTCTCCGGCCATTCCATGGGATTCCATTCTTGCGGCCGTATTAACGGTATCCCCCCAAATGTCATAGATAAATTTGTTTTTACCAATAACTCCAGCGACAGCTGGGCCTGAATGGAGACCAATTCTTATCCCGATATCGATGGCCCTGGTTTTTCTATAATCCTCCATAAAGGCCTTCATATCGATGGCAAAGTCAGCTAATTTTTGAGCGTGTCCTCCATCTTGGTGAGGTATACCGGAGACGACCATATAAGAGTCACCTATGGTTTTAATTTTTTCAAGGCCATGGTGGCTTGCCAATTGATCGAAGGAGCTAAAGATATCGTTGAGCATTCCCACGAGCCTTTCAGGTGAGAGTTGTTGAGACATCACTGTAAAGCCAATAATATCGGCAAAGAGGACTGAGCAAGCAGGGAAACCGTCAGCTATGGTACCCTCATTATTTTTGAGTCTATGGGCAATGGGGGGAGGTAAAATATTATGGAGGAGGGACTCCGAGCGGTCATACTCTTCTGAGAGCGCATTCTCTGCTTGAGTGACGGCAGAATAGTAAAAAAAGCAAAAACCCATGACCATCGTGACTAAAGTGGCACTATTTAAGATTTCAAAGGCATGGTTAATACTAGGGGTAATATGTTCTAAGCTACTTCCTCTTGGAGCGTAGAGGAGTAAAAGAACAAGCAAAAGAGAAACGGAAAACCCTAAAAGAAATTTAATCTTGATTGAGTAAGGCATAAAAAAGCACATCATGACTGTGGCATATAAATAAAGATGAAATCCACTATTAAGGCCAAATATAAAGGTCGCTATCGCTGCATGAACCATTAATTCTAAGGTCATTAAGGCCCAAGTAAAATTAAAGCGGCCTACCCGGGTTGAAAGAAAGCCACCCAAAAAAATTAAGATGCTTAAAATATTAAAATAGGCCAAAATTTTTACATCAAGGGCGATAAAAATAAAGAGGAACAAAAGATGGGCAATAAACCCTAAAAGTGAGCCAAAGCTCGAGGCGGTGAAAAGGTTTTTTTCCTCATTGCTTAATTGAGCTGGAGGGGTTTTAAACCATATCCATAGATTTTGGGCCATAGGAATTCCTCAATTGATTTAGAAGAGATTATTTATTTAAGAATAGTTATAACAAAAAATACTATGAAAGAAAAAAGTAAGCCATTTAAAATGAAAAAGGGGGCGGTGAGGCCCCCGTAAGTCATTTTTAAGAATTTATCTCATAAAAGCGTCTTGAATCATTGTTTTAACAGACTCAGGAGAAACCTCATTCACTTCGGCTGCTCTTTTAATAAGGTTATTAAAACGAGCTTCATCACCTTTTGCCAAGTCTTTAAAAGACTCAACAATTTCAGAAGCTTTAACACCCGCAAACTCAACTGTCAGGCGGTCAAGGTCTCTTTTTGTCATGGCCCTTTGGTTAGAGACTTTTTTCCATGAAAAAACTGTTTTAGAAAGTTGAAAAGATCTTTCTTCGCTTAGACCATAAAGAGAAGAAATGGCCTTTGAAGCACGGTTAAGCTTTAAGTTCTCTTTGAAAGCCGCCATTTTTTCAAGGTCTTTACTTGTAGGAGTGGCCTCTTCAAAAATAAGTCCTTTGTGAAGTTCAGCATTTGGCCCAAAGGAACCGCACTCTTCACCGCAAATAAAACCCATGCCATCTTCTGTTCTTGTTATATCGCCAAAAAATGTAAGGTTTTCAGGGGGGCCATCATTTGTAAAAGGAATGGAAGAATCCCACTGACTCAAATCGAAAGCTGCATAACTGTGGCCGTCAACGTCACCCTCTTCATCATAATTAGTTCCACTAAAAACAACGTAGTTTTTATTTTCAACTCCAAGGCGTACAAAGTTAAGGTCGAAATCTTCTACGTTGAAATCGTCATCATCTTCATTAGCTGCTTTTGCACCATCATAATACCACTTAATAAAATCTTTCGCTTTCGCTGTCATTTCTGCTTCAAATTTTTTTTCATCATGGGACTGTTTCCATTCATAGAGGAAAGTGTTCTCATGACAACCTGTAAGAAAGAGCATTAGTGTGCAGAGCGTAGCTGCAGTTTTTTTCATTTCTAGTCTCCTGATTATTTTAACCATTAATTTAAGCTCTTACTCCTTAACAAAAACTTCAAGAGGAATCTAGAAACAAAATTTAGAAAATGATGTGCTTAGCATATAAATGCCTTTATTTTATGTGCTTGATGAAAATCCAAAGAATCCTGTAATCAAGCCTTCTTGGCCTTCTTTATTCGGAAAGAATAGAGGGCAGGGACAAGGATCAAAGTAATCATTGTTGCAAAAACAAGTCCTCCCGCAACAGCAAGAACCAAAGGAATAAGGTAAGGTTCGCTCCCCCCAAAACCAAAAATAGTAGGAGTCATGCCCGCGACGGTTGTAATTGTCGTTAAAAGAACGGCCCTTAATCTATCAGTTGAACCTTGGACAATAATGTCTAAGGTTATCTCCTTATCTTTGGAGAGGTTATTTAAATGGGACACCATAATGAGGGAGTCGTTTACAACAATTCCAATAAGTCCCAAAAGGCCAATACCAGCAAAGAAGCTAATATTCATGCCCCAGAAAAAGAAAGTATAAATGACGCCAGCAATGGCGAAAGGAATGGCGGCTAAAATAATGAGGGGTTGGATCATAGAATCAAAGAGGATGACTAAAACAAAGTACACACAGAGAATGGCGAAGGGAATGGCCGTTTGAAAGTCCTCAATACTTCTTTTGGTTGCTTTGTCTTCACCTCTTATTTCCATACTGATTTCGGGGTTTTCTTCAATAATCTTTTTAAACCTTTTTCGAAAAAGATTATTTGCCTCAAGAGAGGTTATAATTTTATTATCCGTATCAGCAGTTATCGAGGTTGCTCGGCTTCCTTTGTAATGAATAATATAATCGTAACCCTTCACATTTTCTGTTTTAATAAAGGTATCTAAATCTAAAAGTGAGCCTCTTTTATTGGGAATTTGAATATAGGAGAAAATGTCTTTTTCATCTTGAAAGCCTTCTTTATTAACACTTAGTTTTAAATCGATGTCTTCTCCGTCCCTGTGAACTTTAGTTGTGTCGAGTCCCCCAAAAACAATGCCAAGCCCACTAGCGATAGTATCGGGAGAGACACCCAACCTGTAAATCTTGTCATAGTCGGGAATAACCCGGACTTGAGTTTTACCTTCCCTAAAATCTTTATCGAGGTTTTTAATTCCTTTCATATCGTCAAAGAAGTCATAAACTTCTTGGGCCATTTTATTTCGAAGGTCATCATTTTTACTTATAAGGCTTATGTTAATGGCCCTTCCTGAACCAGGTGCCCCTGTATTAATGAAAGCGTAAAGGTGGTTAAAGCCATGTTTTTTCTTCAATTCTTTAAGGAGTTTCCTAATTTCTCCTAAGACGGCTTCACTTGTCTTTTTCCTTTGGGAAGAGTGTTTAAGGTTTAGTATAACCATTCCATCATGATCATAACCACCCTCACTTACTCCACTGTAAATATTCCAATTTGCGTGTCCTGCTAGACTGTAGGAGGTTTTAAGGGCCTTTCCTGTTATTTCCTTTAATCTATTTTCAACAACTTGCATTTTTTCCATTGTTGTTTCAATCGTCGTGCCTCTTGGAAAATGTCCAACGACAGTGATCTGATTCGCGTCTTGTGTCGGAAAAAGAACAATCTTCATCTTTTTTTGAAAAAGAAAAAGGGAGGAGCTTAAGAGTCCAACAAAGAAAAGGAGGGTTAAAAATTTATGACTTAAAAATTTCACCAAAATTTTTTGATAAGAGTTTTTTACTTTGGTCCACCACTTTGGTTCTTTAACCTCCGGGTCTTCCTTTCCACTTGACGCTTTTGTTCTTCCAATATGGGCAGGTAAAAGGCAAGTGCACTCAAAAAGAGAAAAGGTAAGGGTTAAGATGACGACCATCGGGACAACTTTGACCATTTCTCCAAGGTCACCAGAAAGATAAAACATGGGAGTGAAGCTTAAAATTGTTGTGATAACAGTTGTTGTGACAGGCCAAAACATTTCTCTGACGCCATCTAAAGAAGCGTTTAGTCTATTTTTTCCCATTTCTCGGTGACGTGTAATATTTTCAGCAACAACCAAGGCGTCATCAACGAGAAGTCCCAAAACTAAAATCATACTTATAAGAGTCATGATATTGATATTGATTCCGAAAAACTTAAACAGGGACATGGCACCGAAGATGGCCACGGGAAGTCCAATGGTTGTCCAAATCGCTACTCTTGCTGTGAGGAAGATGAGTAGAGTGATAAAGAC
>PAZA01000002.1 GCA_002715375.1 Halobacteriovoraceae bacterium | reverse complement strand
AACATTCCGAACCCGGCCGTTAAGCTCTCTCGTGGTGAAAATAGTGCCAGGGCGACTTGGTGTCAAAATAGCAAGATGTACCTATTATTAAAAACCCCAGTGGCAACACTGGGGTTTTTTTTTGCCTAAATTCTAGACAACTATCTGAAGCCTCATTAGGATTAAAAGGTGTTATAAGTTTTGTCTTTTCACCTAAAGGCTTAAATGGTCGGAAAAATCCTTAAATTTCAATTGTTTGGTTTGTGTCTTTTGACTTTGGTGTCAGCCTTTTACTTTGCTTTTCAGGACTCAATTCCAGATAACTATTTTTTAATAACGTCTTCATTAAGTTCTTTCAATTTTTTTGCTTTCTATTCTTATTCCTGCCTTGTTTTTGTAGGCTTTTACTTAGGACCTTGGCTATTTTTTCCATTTCTTCTTTTCACTTTGTTTTATAGCTTTATAGCTTCAAAAGAAGAAAAAGTTTTGGATTTAGTTAGTCTTTTTCCTCTCCTCGTATGGAGCCTTATTTTTTCTGTCTGGGTTTTGCCAGACCTAGTTGGACTTGGACTTATATACTTAATTGAAAAAAAACTTTCATTATTCATACAATTAGCATTATTTTTTATTACATTGTTTTGTAACCTTTTTACCCTCTCTTTAAGATTAAAGTCTGGTGTAGAGAAACCTACTTTTAGGGAATCGCTAAATAGGATTTTTAGCTCTGGTAAAGATGAAGGCCTTGGGAAAAATAGTGGATTATTCAAATGGTTTTATGGAGGAAAGGATAGTTTCCTAAATTATAAATTAAAAATTACAGTAAAGTTGTCCTCTTTTTTAAAAGGAAGCTCACAAAAAAAGGAACTTACTCAAAGTAATAGCTTTCAAGAAACAAATAAAAAGAAGATTAAGAGCCCAAAAGTCAAAATAGGCAGAGAATCTCCAGAAAAAGCGTCTTCTAAAGGGCGACAGTCTCAAGGTGAAGAGAAATACAAGGACATTATTCAAGAACTAATAAAATCATTTCCTGACAAAAAACTTGTAGAGGCCCCTAATGATAATTATTTTGAAGAAATTACCCAAAGGATAGAGGGGAAGCTAGGCGAATTTAAAATTGATGGTGGAGTGATTAACGTCCTAAAAGGACCAGTAGTTGATACATTTGAATTAGAGCTTGGTCCTGGTGTTAAGGTGTCTAGAGTAAATAATCATATTCAAGATTTAAGTATGGCGCTATATGGTGCTCCAATTCGAATTGTTTACCCTATGAAGGGCAGAACTACAATTGGGATTGAAGTACCTAGAACACCCAGAGAAGTAATCTTTCTTAAAAGCTTATTAGAATCGAAACAATTTCTAAGTGACCCTTCTCCCTTATTGATAGCAATGGGGAAAAATGCTTTTGGGGACATCTTTATTTCGGATCTTCGGTCGATGCCTCATATGCTTGTAGCCGGTGCAACTGGTGCCGGTAAGTCTGTCTTTCTAAACTCTCTTTTAGTTTCATTGATGGTTAAGAACACACCCAATAATCTCAAGTTACTTCTTGTAGACCCTAAACAGTTAGAGTTTGCTCTTTACGAAAGTCTTCCTCATCTTATTATGCCTGTTGTGACAGAGTCTTCTAAAGCAAAAATAGCTTTTTCATGGGTTATTCAGGAGATGGAGCGTCGGTATAGTATCTTAAAAGAATTATCCGTTCGAAGCATAGATGGTTTTAATGAAAAGGTAAGAAATGGTTTATCATCAGATTTGATAAAAAGCATTCAGCCTTACTATGAACCAGAGTCTAGTGACTTTTTCCTACCTTATGTAGTGGTAGTTGTAGACGAGTTTGCAGATCTTATTTTGAGTAAAAATGGTAAAGATATTGAGAATATGGTTTGTCGCCTTGCGGCTAAGGCTAGGGCTTCAGGTATTCATCTAGTTTTAGCAACTCAAAGACCGTCTGTTGACGTTATTACAGGTCTTATTAAATCAAACTTTCCAACAAGAGTATCATTTAAAGTATCCACAAGTGTTGATTCCAGAACTATTCTTAATTCTATGGGGGCAGAGTTTCTTTTAGGGAAAGGTGATATGCTTTTTAAGTCTGGAATTGAGACATCCAGGGTCCACTCTGCTTTTGTGGCTGAAAAAGAGATTGAATTCTTGCTAGATGGTTTACAGGGAATACCTCAAAGCTTTAATAAGAGCATTATAGACTTCCTGGAAGATGGTGATTGTTTTGATGAGGGACGAGGACACGCTTCTAGAGGAGAGGTTCAGGAAAAAGTAGATGAATTATTTGAGGAAGCCTTAAGTATTGTTATGACTCACAATTTGGCGAGTGCGTCTATGCTTCAGAGAAGATTGAAGATCGGTTATAACAGAGCAGCAAACCTAATAGAGGAAATGGAAGCTCGAGGTATTGTGGGTAAGGCTGATGGCCCTAAACCAAGAAAAGTACTAAACAATAAAATTGATTTATAGCTACTTACGTCCCATAAAGTCCATAAAGAAACTTGCCCCTTCATTTTGACTATGTTAGTTAGTAAGGCTCCATTAGAGAGTATTTTTCTCTATTTAACTAGTAGCTGCCGATTAGATGGTCTGTGTTTTAACTCAGTTCCAGGCAGTGAAATTAACCATCTTACTGAGTAGGAGTTTTTATGAGTAACGAGTTAACTTTACAAAACCTTTTAGAGGCTGGAGCGCACTTCGGTCACCAAACACACAAATGGAATCCAAAAATGAAACAATACATTTTTGGAGAAAGAAACGGAATTTATATTGTCGATTTAGCTAAGACAATTCCTCTTGCTAAAAAAGCATATGATTTTATGAAAAAGGTTTCATCAGAAGGAAAGCCGATCTTATTTGTTGGTACAAAGAGACAGGCTTCAGAGACTGTCAAAATGGCTGCGAAAGATTGTGGTGCTTACTACATTACACATCGTTGGCTTGGTGGAATGCTAACAAACTTTAAAACAATTGCTCTTTCAATAGATAAGCTTAGAAAAGTAGAAAAAATGAAAGAGACAGGTGACTTTGAGCTCTTAACTAAAAAAGAACGTTCTAAAATTGATAAAGATGTTATTAAGCTTGAAAGAAACCTAGGTGGTATTAAGGACATGAGAAAGCTTCCTGGAGCAATTTTTGTTGTTGATCCAAACAATGAAAGGATTGCGATTAGAGAAGCAAACACTCTTGGTATTCCTGTTATTGCGGTTACAGATACAAATTGTGATCCTGAGGGAGTTGATTTCGTTGTTCCTGGTAACGATGATGCAATTAAGTCGATAGTTCTTTTTACAAGCTATTTTTCTAACTCTGTTGTTGAGGGAGGAAGTGTGGCTGCATCGAAAAGCAAAAAAGCAGGTCAAACGAAAGTTGAGAGAGATGCTGCTTTAGAAAAAGAAATCATCTCTAAGTATGAAAATGATATTGATTTAAAAGAAGAAGAATAAGATTTTAAATTGAGAGGAAAAGATGTCTATAAATGCAAGTGATGTAAAAGCCCTCAGAGAAAAAACTGGTGCGGGCATGATGAATTGTAAAAAAGCTTTATCTGAGTGCGATGGAAACTTAGAAAAAGCTATTGAGTTTTTAAGAAAAAAAGGACTCGCAGCTGCTGAGAAAAAGCAAAGTCGTGTAGCAGCAGAGGGGATCGTCCACTCATATATTCATGGTGGAAGAATCGGTGTTCTTTTAGAAGTGAATTGTGAAACAGACTTTGTTGCTAAAAACGATGACTTTAAGAACTTTGTTCATGATGTAGCTATGCATATTGCTGCCGCAGATCCGAAATTTGTTAAAGCTGATGAGATGGATCAGACCTTTAAGGATAAAGAGGTTGAAATCTGGACAGCTCAACTTAAAGATGAAGGCAAGCCTGAAAAAATCATTCCAAAAATTGTTGAAGGGAAGTTGAGTAAACTTGCGGAAGAAGTTTGTCTTTGTGATCAAAAGTTCGTTAAAAATACTGACCTTACAATTAATGATTTAATTAATGAGCTAACTCTTAAGTTAGGTGAGAAGATTTCTATAAGAAGGTTTATGAAGTGGAACCTTGGTGAGGGAATTGAAAAAAAGCAAGATAATCTTGCTGAAGAGGTCTCAAAAATGGCGAGTAAGCAATAAGAGATGAATTTAAAAATAAAAAAAAGGGGACTTTAGGTCCCCTTTTTTTATTATAGAAAAGATATATAAAAAGATGAATAAGTAGGAGCTTGGACGATGAAGTATAAAAGGGTTTTGTTGAAGCTTTCAGGTGAAGCCCTGGCGGGAAAAAAGGGACATGGCATAGATTTGAGTGTTCTTTCTCGGTTTTCTCAAGAAATTAAAACTTTAAATAATGAAAATATAGAAGTTGCCATTGTTATAGGAGGGGGGAATATCCATCGTGGTGTTTCTGAAAAAACAATCGATATGGATAGAACGACCTCTGATCACATGGGAATGTTGGCTACGGTCATTAACTCTTTGGCTTTGCAAGATAATTTAGAGCGGATAGGAGTTACGACTAGGGTTCTTTCTGCAATCGAGATGAGGGAAGTAGCGGAACCATATATAAGACGTCGTGCGGTTAGACATCTTGAAAAGGGAAGGGTTATTATTTTTGCCGCAGGCACTGGAAATCCATATTTTACAACAGATACTGCTGCTGCATTAAGAGCAAATGAAATTGATGCTGATATTATACTTAAAGCAACAAAGGTAGATGGGGTTTATGATAAAGACCCTCTTAAACATAAAGATGCAGTAAAGTTTGAACATTTAAAGTATATTGATTCGCTAAATAAAGACTTAAAGGTCATGGACTCTGCTGCTCTAAGTCTTTGTATGGATAACGATATTGGAATTATTGTCTTTAATGTTTTTGAAGGTGGGAATATTAGAAAGGCTATATTTGGTGAAAAAATAGGAACGTTGGTAACTAAGTAGAAGCATTTTTTCGTGGAGAAGTCATGTTGGAAGAGATTAAATCGAGCCTTGAGCTATCAATGGATAAAGCTGTTGATTCTTTAAAATATCAATTAACTAAAGTTAGGACCGGCAGAGCTTCAGCTAATGTCTTGGATGGGGTTCTTGTCGATTATTACGGTGTGCCAACACCTGTTAATCAAGTAGGTCAAGTCAGTACTCCTGAAGCTCGCTTATTACAAATCCAACCTTTTGATAAAACTTTAATCGCTCAAATAGAGAGGTCGATACTTGGAGCTAATTTGGGGTTGACCCCATCTAATGATGGAAACCTTATTAGAATACCATTTCCTGCTTTAACTGAGGAACGTAGGAAAGAGCAGGTTAAGGGTATTAAAAGGTATGGTGAAGATGCGAAAGTTGCTATTCGTAATTCTAGAAGAGAGCAAAATGACCTCGTAAAAAAAGCAGAAAAGGGTAAAGACATTTCAGAAGATGATTCAAAAAAGTTTCAATCTGAAATACAAGAACTCACTGATAGGTATGTTAAAAAAATTGATCAAATAATAAATGAAAAAGAAAAAGAACTTTTAACAGTGTGATAAATGCCAGTTAATTTGAAAATAAAACCTCTTCGTCATGTCGCCATTATAATGGATGGAAATGGTAGATGGGCTCAGGCGCGTTCTCATTCGAGAATTTGGGGGCATATAAGGGGAGTTCGTACTGTATCTCAGATTGTTGAAGAGGCGGATGACTGTGGTGTAAAAGCTTTGACGATGTACGCTTTTTCAACGGAAAACTGGAGTAGGCCTTTAGCAGAGGTAAAGACGCTTTTTTCTCTTTTGAAAAAGTTTTTGCAAAAAGAAAAAGAGAGAATCATAAGAAATAGAATTAAGTTCAAAATGATTGGAGATATTGCTTCTCTACCGCCTTCTACTTATAAACTAGCTAAAGAATTGGAAGAAAAAACTAAAGAACATGAGGGACTTAAACTAACCTTTGCCTTTAGTTATGGCTCTAGGGCAGAGATTATTAGTGCCTTTAATCTTCATATTTCAGAAAGCCCGGGAGTACCTATCTCAGAAGTAAAACTGAATTGCCTTTTATCTAACCCTGAGAGTGGTGATGTCGATCTTTTGATTAGAACAGGGGGGGATTTTAGAATTTCAAATTTTCTCCTATGGCAGTGTGCATATGCTGAGCTTTATTTTTCTCCAATTCCTTGGCCTGAGTTTTCAAAGAAGGAATTTCGGAGGATTTTGAACGAGGTTTCAGATAGAGAAAGACGGTTCGGTGGAATTAATTTACATTCTAGCCTGATTCAGAATGCCGAAATGGCTAAAAAAAATAAGACTCTTTTAAGCGAGTCACTAAGGTTTTAATTCATGTCCCAAAATACAATTTTAAGAATAATTTCAGCTTTAGCTCTTATAATAATAGTTGCTCTATGTTTTATGGCTGGCCCCACTCAGAGTCTGGTTTTAATTTTTTTAATGGGGGTTATAATTTCAGATGAAATTTTTTGTAACTTTTTTAAAGGTACAAGGCTTTCTAAATCATATTTTTGTTCCCTTTCTTTGTTTGTAATCCCTTTCTTTTTATTTAATTTTTACATACAAGAGAAAATGTTTCATAACTTTTTTATCAATAGCTCCCTTGTTTTGAACGTTTTTCTTCTGTTCTATCTTGTATTCAGTGATATTAAATCGGACTTTTTAAATAAGAAGAAGGAAGTAATTGCTTATTTTTCTGGGGCTTTTGTTCTTTTTCCAATGATGAGTTTAACTTCTATTTTTCAAACACCTAGTTGGAACCTTTTTCTTATAATGCTTTTAGTTGTAAATTACTCAATGGACACTGGTGCTTGGTTCGTAGGTAAAAACTTTGGTAAGAATAAACTTTGGCCTTCCGTAAGCCCTAAAAAGACATTGGAAGGACTGTTGGGTGGGGCTGTGTTTTCAGGTATTTTTGGTTTCACCTTTTGGTATTACTTTTTTGGCCGGTTAGAGGTAAAATTATTTTTTCTTTTTGCTGTATTTGGAATTATTTCGCAATTAGGTGACTTGGTGCAATCGAAGCTTAAAAGACACTGTAGTATAAAAGACAGTTCGTCTCTTATACCAGGTCATGGCGGATTTTATGACCGCCTCGATAGCCTTCTTTTCTTGGCGCCTTTCTTTGTAATATCAATTTATTCACTTTGAAGTGGGATTAGTGAAATGTTTTTGGAAAAAGTCGTTATTTTTGTGCTATTTTTGGGGCCTTTAATTTTTTTTCATGAATTAGGACACTTTTTTTTCGCAAGACTCTTCGGTGTAAGAGTTGAAGTTTTTTCTTTAGGGTTCGGTCCAAAATTATTCAAATTTAAAAAGCATGATACAGAATATGCTTTATCAATCATCCCCCTTGGAGGGTATGTCAAAATGTTTGGAGATGACCCTTTTGATAAAGAGGGTATCCCAGAAGATCAAAAGCAGTATAGTTTCAATCACAAGGGTAAATGGGCAAGATTTTGGATTGTGCTCGGTGGACCTCTTGCAAACTTTCTTTTGGCTTTCTTCATTTTTTTCTTTCTTTTAATTTCTGGAGAGAGGATGCCAGAGATAAAAGTTGGCGTTATTGAAGAAAAGGGAAAGCTTTTTTCTCAAGGCTTAAGAACAGGGGACGTCCTCAAGAAAATAAATAATCAGAAAATTTATAATATATCTGATGTCGCGCTCCAAAAAGGAGGGAAGGTTTTTTCTATTACGGTGGAGCGGAAAAAGTCCTTAAGAACTCTAGATGTTAATTTCCAAAGTGAGTCATTTTTTAATGAGTTTATAAAGCATCCTCCAATTCTTAGGAAACCACTTCTAGTTGACGAAAAGGGAAAAAAGTATCTTGTTTCAGAGTTTAATGATGGCCCCCGTTCTGACGAATCACTTGATATGTTTTCTGTTGAAAAAAAATCTAATAAGCTTTTTCTCTATAGCTTCGTTGAGGGAAAGGCTGAAAATCAGCAACTTCTAAAAAAGTTATCAATTCAATATAAATCTACTAATGAATTATTAAACAAGATGGTTGAAAAGGAAGGGCTCTACAGTTTAGATTTGGTCGTCAGAAGCGTAAAAATGGGTTCTCCAGCTGATAAAGCAGGCTTGAAGGTAAACGATATCATTGTCTCTCTCAATAATATTAAGGTGACAAGTTTTACTGAGCTTAAAGAGACTCTTCAAGGGCTCCCTGAAAAACCTGTCTCACTGAGGGTTATTCGAAATGGTAAATTTAAAACCTTTTCTATGACTCCAGAGTTGAGAGAGATTAATAAGAAAAAGGTTCGGTTGATAGGAGTCTGGAGTTTGGGTGAATACCTTTCCCTTAATTTTGTTACTACTGAATCCAAAGGCTTTTTTGGCTCAGTTTCCATTGGCATTTATAGGACCTGGGATTCTATAGAAAAAACATTGACGGGCTTTAAAAAGCTTATTACTTCTGAGTCTTCTTTAAAAAATATAGGAGGACCTTTATCTATTGGAAAGGTTGCGACAGACTCTTTTAATACGAGTTTGTCTTACTTTTTTCAACTGATGGCTTTAATTTCTGTCAACCTAGGGATTATTAATCTTTTTCCCATACCAGTTTTAGACGGTGGTCATATTATGTTTATTTTTCTGGAAATAATAAACAGAGGACCGCTTTCAAGAAGAAAAATGGAAATAGCTCAACAGGTAGGTCTTTCGATGCTTTTGATGCTTATGATTGGCGCGATCTTTAATGATTTTACGAGGTTTTTTTAAAATTATGCATTCTCTTTTTGTAGACACAACTAATCAATTAACTTTTGGCCTTTTAACAGAAAAGTGGGGATGGCGGGATTATTTTCATTCACCAGAGCTTAGAACATCAGCTGTAAAAATTCATGCATTGATTTTTGAAATGTTAAGAAAGCATGGTTTAAGCATGTCAGATATAGGGAAGGTTTTTTTCTTAAATGGGCCAGGCTCTTATACTGGAGTGCGGGTTTCAGAGGGGATGGCACAGGTTTTTAAATGGTTATCTTTGGAAACCTATTCATTTTATCACCAGGATATTCCACTTTTACTTAACTATGAAAAGGGTTCTTTTTATGTAAATGCATTTAAAGGAGAAGTTTTTAGTTTTGAATGGTCTGAGGAGAGTAAAAAAAGTAATCTTTGTGCAATAAGCAATTTAAAGGGAAATATAAATTCATCAGAGGGAGCCCTGAATTTCTTCATTGAGCCTTCAGAGCTTGAAAAAGAATTATCTTTAAAGGATGGTCTTTATACAACAAAGCTTCTTAAAGAAAAGCCAGAAGTTTTATTTCCTTCTGTCTTAGAAAAAGAGCTAAGAAAACCACCTTTTTACTTTAGACCTCTTGAAAAGGAGTTTAAGCCTTCATATTGAATGACATTGTATCTTTCAGACGTTAAGCTTGTTCCATGAAATTTTCTTATCTCTCAAGAGGAATCCTTTTCATTTTGGTTTTTTTCTTAGCTTTAACTTGGTTTTTGCAAAAAAATACAATCTTTCTCACCTTTCTTTTTTTCTCATTATTACTTTTCTTTTTTTTTAGGAAAGCAAGCTTGCGAGTAGATTCAGATTCGGAAGTTCCAAATAGTTTTATCGTTGCTCCTACTAACGGAGTCGTTTATTCAGTTAAAAAGAATGTCGATCATAATATTTTTGGAAAAGGTTTAAGTGAAGTAAGAGTTTCGTCTATGTGGCTTAATGAATTTGGATTAGGTTTTCCTTTGGAAGGGGAAGTACGGGGTTTAAAGAGCCGTGAAGGGAAATCTTTTTTTCGACTTTTTAAGAAAGGTTTAGAAAGTGACGAAAAGCTTCATGTTCATGCTAAACTTCTCGAAATTGAAGGAAAGTGTGGTCAAGAAGTAGGTCTTGAGTTTATAAAGTGTGAATTAGGTTTTGATGTAGATCTTTGGGTCAAACCTGGAGATAGAGGTAAAAGAGCTGCTAGATTTGGATATTTCCCCTTTGGTGGAACTGTTCTCATTTACTTACCTCCCCATTTCGATGTATTGATATCTCAAGGAGACAGATGCATCCAAGGTTCGACTCCAATTGCAGTCCAACTTGGTCGCAATCACTAATATCAATAGTAACTTTATCGGAGATAGGTTCTATGCCTGGTGGTCAAAAATTCGCATTTTTTTTGCCAAATACATTTACTGCTCTAAATATGGCTTGTGGTTTTTCTTCAATTCTTTTTTCTTTCAACGGTAAGTTTTATTACGCCTGTTTAGCTTTAATACTTGGAGCTATTTTTGACTTGGTAGATGGCAGGCTTGCAAGGTTAACTGGCACTCAATCCACCTTTGGTGAGCAATTCGACTCTTTGAGTGATTTAGTTTGTTTTGGTGTGGCCCCAGCTTTTTTAGTTTATAATTGCTTTTTTTCAGAAATAGGCAAGTTAGGTTTGGTTGTATCTTTTTTCTATCTTTTGTGTGGCGCACTAAGGTTAGCCAGATTTAACTCTAATATCGAAAAGGTAAGTTCTGATTATTTTCAGGGGCTGCCTATTCCGGGAGCGGCACTATCGATAAGTGGTTTAGTCTTATTTTATTTGAAAGTAGAGCTCTTTAAGGGGTTAAATTATCCTTTTATTCTTTATGTTTTCTTCTATTCTCTTCTTATGATCTCAAATATTAGGTTCAACTCTTTTAAAAACTCGCCATGGGTTAAAGAGCATAAGAAAACTGTCCTCTTTATAATCTTTCTTCTTTTATCCCTTCTATTTATTTTTGAACATTACGCACTCTTTGCTATCATGTCATTATACATTGTAACTTCATTGATCTATTTTTTTGCAAAAGAGGGTGAGTTCAAGGATGCGTTTGTTTGGAAAAGTTGAAAAGTCTAAAGTAAGAGTCCTGTTTCCTTTTCGGATCATTTTATTGTCTAGTCTACTTTTTTCTTTTGATGTTTATCCAGACTTTTCCCAGATTATTATGGGAGATCCTGATTTTGAGGAGCAAGTAGAGCCTAAGAAGAGTCCTCTTAAAAAGAAAAGCCCTTTCGTTACTGATGAAGCCGTAGGAGAGTTAGAAGACAATGTTTCTAAAAAGGAACTCAGTGAAGACCCCTACATTTATGATGAAAATTCGTATAAAGAAGACCCTTTAAAAGCAAAAATCACTACCAAAGATCAACTTCTACAATTTGGACAAGAAATTACTTCTAGAAGGGAAGAACCAGAGCAGTATATAGAAGCTTCTAACAGAGAAATATTTAGGCAAGCTTCCAATCAAGGAAGAAGATCTTTTGGTATATCTTACCTCAAGGATATGTCTTCTTATTCCGGGAAAAATAATGCTTTTAATGATACCTACTCTGATAATGATGAAGTTGTAAGAGTGGGATTGTTAAGCCTTTCTTTTAAAAAGTTTATTAAGAAAGGAGGGGTCAACTTTGCGTACAGGATAAATGGCTCTGTTGGTTTAAACCAGGCTCCTGCACTTTTTGCATCTAAAAGCACAAGGTCAGATAAAAATATCAGTTTATGGGTTCTTCCTGTTGACTTAGCTTTTGATATGGAAATGGCGCTAGGAGAAAAGTTTAAACTTGAGCTGCAAGGAGGACCTTCAATTTGTGGGGTTTTTCAAAACAGGCATGATAAAGGTGAGGGTGAAGATCAGAAAAGACTTGGACAAGTAGGTTTTGGCTTTGTTGCTGGTGTAGGTTTGAAAACTAATCTGATGCAGTTTAAAAGAACATCAAGTATAGATTTACTTTCTTCATTGTCAGCTTCTGATTATTATTTTGATATTTCAGCTCGCTATCATAGTTATGCAGCCTTTTTGGAGGATATTAGTGTAAGTGGTATAGCCATAGGAGCTGGTATTAGTTATGACTTTTTGTGAAGCATAAATGGGAATTCAATTTTATAAAATTAAAACGACTTATAAAGGCAGCCATTATCTAGGTTGGCAAGTTCAAAGTAAATATCAGGGTAGGACAATTCAAGGTGAAATCAATAAGGCCCTTTCTAAGGTTTTTAAGTCCTTAGAAGTTAAAACTGTTGGATCTGGGAGAACTGATGCGGGTGTGCACGCTATAGGACAAGTTTTTAGGGTTGAAGCTCCTTTTTTTATTGATAATGTGGCTTTGTGTCGAGCCCTGAACTCTTTATTGCCCAAAGATATAAAAATAAGAGAAGTTGCTTTAACGGACTCAAGTTTTCATCCGGTTCATAGCGCTAAGTCTAAAGAGTATCGTTATTTTTTTACCAACGAGTGGCCTCCAAGCCCTTTTTATTTTGATTCAATTTCTTATTTCAAGGGACCTCTAGATGTAGGAAAAATGAAAAAAGCCACAGAATTATTTTTGGGTAGTCATGACTTTGAAAACTTTTTTTGTGAAGGAACCCCAGTAAAGCATAAAAGAAGGGAGATTTTTGAGTGTGAGCTTGTTGAAAAAGTTGAAATGGGTATAGGACCATTTGAAGGTGAGATTGATAAACTTTTTTTATTTAGGGTTAGAGGTTCTGGTTTTCTAAAGCAAATGGTTAGGCTTATGGTAGGAGCTGTCCTAGAGGTTGGTAAAGGCCAATTAAGTTTAAACAGTCTGGAAGCCGCAATAAATAATCATTCTAAAGGGAAGGTGGGCCCTGTGGCTCCCCCTCAAGGTCTTTATTTATATAAGGTATTTTATAATTAAACCGTGCCCTATAATTTCTATATTTATGTTCCTTGCAAAGGGTATCTCTAATTGACTTTTTCACCCTTTATGGCTATTTTCGACTATTATAAAAAACCTTTTGCGGGGCGTCTTAAANAGGNCTAAANCCCTTTNATTTCAACATCATAAAGGATNNAGCATGGCTTATACAATTGANAGCATNAANGGCTGCACAAAAAAANTACAATTTAATTTTGATACTTTGGANCTCTCTGAAGAAGTGAAAAAAGCAGTNGCAGAAAAAAGAAAAACAGCNAANNTNAANGGGTTTAGAAAAGGTAAAGCACCTCTTGATATGGTTCAAAAAATGTATGGACCTCAAATTGAAAATGAAGCATTAAACGAATTTGTTCGTAATCAATTCCTAGAAGCTGTGGAAAAAGAAAAATTAAAAATTGTTGGTTATCCAAAATTTGAGAATATGAAGTATGACGGTAAAAGCTCTGTAGCATTTGATGCTTTAGTTGAAGTTTTTCCAAATATTGAGTTGAAAGGATTTGAAGGGCTTGAGTTTAAAAAAGATGAAGTTTCTGTCTCCGATGAAGAAGTTGAGTCTTTGAAAAAGAATTATCTTGAATCCAAATCAGAAATGTTAGAAATCCAAGAAGAAGGCGCAGAAGTATCTAAGGGTCATTTTACTGTAATCAACTTCCAAGGAAAGAAAGAAGATGGTGAAAAGCCTGAAAATATGAAAGGTGAAGAGCATTTGTTAGAAATTGGCTCTAATCAATTTATTCCAGGCTTTGAAGAAGGCATGCTAGGGATGAAAAAGGGTGAAAAAAGAGAGGTTCCTGTTACTTTTCCTGCCGATTATCATTCGCCTGATTTGCAAAGTGCAAAGGTTGTATTTGAAGTTGAGCTTCTCGAAATTAAAGAGAAGAAGTATCCAGAAATTACTGATGAGCTTGTAAAAGAATTAGGTTTTGAAAATGTAGATGAGTTTGAAACGAAGAATAGAGATTCTATTCTTGGCCAAAAAACTAGAGCGGCAGAAGAGAAGCTTAATCAAGAAATTATAGAAAAGCTTGTTTCAGATAATAAGTTTGATGTACCAGAGTCACTTATCCAACAACAAGAGTCATTTTTAAAAAATGACCTTGAAGGATCTTTGAAGCAAAAAGGTTTCAATGAAAGTATGATGGAAGAATACTATGAAAAGTGGGGCGATGATCTTAAGAAAAAGGCGATCTTCCAAGTTCGCTCAAGTCTTATTCTTGATCAATTGGCCAAAAACTACAGCGTTGAGGCGAGTGAGTCTGACCTTGATGAAAAGATCGAGGAAACTGCAAAAAACTCAGGAATGAAAAAAGAAGATATCCTTAAATATTATAATTCAAATGAAAAGATTAAAGGAAATCTTATGTATGCGATTAGGGAAGAAAAAACTTTCCAAAAATTAAAAGACGAACTTAAACTTACATAATTTCACTGGAAGCATTGATTTGAAGAAGGAGTTCTAGAGTAAACTCTTTCTTCAAATCACTTTTAGTTACCAATTTTTTACTTCTTGGGGCTTTCCAAATGTATTTTTTAAAGTTCCCACCCCTTCAAGTGTTAACTCTATATTATCACCGTGTTTTGGAAAGCATTCTAGCTCAAATCCAGATCCCCCTTCAACAGTGCCGATACCAATTAAGTCTGTAGGTAACAACCACTCATCCTTAGAGGCATAGGATATAATTTCTGAAAGGCCATATTTTGATTTGTTAACGTTGCTTGTAGAAAGGTTTTTGTCATTTATCTTTACTGACATATTCATTGAAGGAATATGATTGAAGTCGTCAAATTCATCAATTGTGACAATGATTGGGCCAATCACAGAGCAAAAATCCTTACTTTTGCCTGGGCCGAGATGAAGAGGCCACTCTTTTTTTTGAATATCCCTTGCAGAAATATCATTGATAATTGTGAAACCAAAAATGTGGTTTTTGGTATTATGTTCTTTTATATTTTTACCTTCTAACCCGATAACAACACCCAGTTCAGCTTCGAAATCAAGCTTTTTAACTGAACTGGGCCAAAAAATAACATCTTTATGTCCAATGAAGTTTTGGTGAGATTGTCTAAAATAGGTTGGGCCTTCATACCACTCTTTTGGAATTGACCCTTTGAAGGCTTTTTTTGCGTGCTCTTCGTAGCTAAAAAAGTCTCTAAAACTATGAATTGAGTCAAGCGGAGAAGTAACGGGGTTTTCCTCTGAGTCGAGAGGATAGAAAAGAGGAATACCTTGAGCCGTTTCAAGTTCACCTACTTTTTCATTAAACAGAGCTATAGCGAACCCTGCTTCAATGGTGTCAAAAGGGTTTTCATAAAGTGAAAGTATTTTACTAAGAGAAGAAGGACATTTTACCTCAGCCCTTTCCCATGGATTAAAAAGACCCTCTCTTTCGTATTCTGCAACAAAGTTTAAATGAGGATCTATAATTTGACCATTGTAGATAACTCCCAAGCGAGGAGGGAGACCTTTTAGGTGAGGGTTTTTGTAGCGGCAAATTTTCATTTTTATCCTTTCATTTTCTTTAGGAACTCATCAGAAATTTTATCAAAGGATTCATAAAAGTGATCCATTTCTTCCTTTGTCCCGATGGAGACTCTTATAAAATCATGCATATTGTTGGCACCCAATTTTCTAATTATAACACCTTGGTTAAGAAGCTGATTGAATAACCAATCGCTATTTTCTCCTGTTTTTGTATAAAAAGTAACAAAATTAGTGAACGAAGGGATGGGGGAGAGTTTTTTATCAACAAGATATTTAAAAAGCCTTTCATATTCAGTTTTATTTTCGATAATTCCCTTCTTGATATGTTCATGGTCTTTAAGGGCTTCACAAGCAGCAACTTGACCTAATAAGTTTGGTTCGAAGGGAGGTTTTACTTTTGCTAACGTTGTTACAATTTCAGGCGATGCTATTCCATAGCCAACTCTAAGGGAGGCAAGACCGTAAGCCTTTGAAAAAGTTCTAAGAGTAATTATATTGGGATAATCATAGTCTAGAGAGTTAGGGTATTCTTTGTAGTCTTCAGCATATTCGAAATAAGCCTCATCCATAATTATAAGAATATTGGGAGGACACTTTTTTAATAACATTTCGAATTCATGTTTGGTAATGATTGTGCCAGTAGGATTATTTGGGTTAGCTAAGTATATTAATTTTGTTTTTGGAGTGATGGACTTCTCTATAGTTTCCATATCGAACTGATTAGACTTTTTTGGAGCAATAAGTTTTAAGTTTGCACCAGAGGCTTTAGCTATAATATAAAAACCTATGAATGAGTTTGAAGATGTAATGACTTCATCTCCGGCTCCTAGAAAAGCTTTTGCAATATAAGTCATGACACCTTCACTGCCACTCCCCAAAATAATTTTTTCTGATGGTATTTTGTGATGATTAGAAAGCTCTTTTTTTAAGTCGTATCCATTCATATCTGGATATCTATTGAGGTTGCATAAGTTTTTTTCGATAGCTTCAATGGACTTTTTTGATGGCCCTAATGGGTTTTCGTTACTAGCGAGTTTTGAGATCGTTTTTAATCCTTTTTCTCTTGCTAGTTCTTCAATAGGTTTACCTGCTTGATAGGGAACAATTTCTTCAAGGTGGCTATGAGATGAAGGTTTTTTGATGGACATAAAAAGGCCCTTTTTGAAATCTTGGTTGTTTTTTCTTATTTTATGAAAGGTTTTATAGCATAATTTTATGAAATTTGATTTATTTTGAGAGGCCATAAAAGTGCAGTTTTTGTGGACTGCATGAAAGCTTAATGGTAAAAACTATGAAGCGCTAAAGCATAATATTGAGAATGTATGGAAGAACATTATTACGGCCAATTTTCTTATGACCACCTAAATAAAATCTTACATGGAATAAAACTTTTTAATGATGAGAAATACTGGGAGTGTCATGAATTCTTGGAAGATCTTTGGCTAGAAGATATCGCGGATAATGCTAGGCTTGTTTACTGGGCTATTCTTCAGGTTGCGGTAAGTCTTTATCACTTGAGAGAAGAAAACCTTGTAGGTGCTACAGGTTTATTAAAAAAGGCTAAAGATAAGATATCTAGATGTGAAAAACATAAAGTTGAAACCCCCCTTCTTTTTGATGCTTTAGATTGGAGTCATTTTAAAAAAGTTGTAAGATCAATTCCTGAGTCCCCAAATAAAGAGGATTTTGGACCTCTGTTGAATTTTAAATTTAAAGTAAAATAATATAGGCGATAAGAAATGATTTTGAGCAAAGTTTACGAAAGTTTTTCTCTATCGATAAACCTTTTCAAAAAAGACAAAGTTATTTTAATGCTAAGCCTAGTGCCTATTGGAATTGGCTCAATTCTCTATTATTTTCTTGGTCACTGGGTTTTAGTTAACGTACTTCAAAAGATTAATACCTGGATTCAAGGTCTTTTTTCTGGAGATGTAGGAAGTATAATTTACTATATTATTTTCTTTATTTTTTCAATCATATTCATTTTTTTAATTAATTGGACCTTTGTTTTAGTCGTAGCAATAATCTCGTCACCATTTAATGACTTTATTAGCGACAGGGTAGAAAAAAAGATAACTAATAAATTAGAAGGGGATAGTATATTTTCCTTAAAGAGCTTACTAAAAAATGGACTTAAAGTGCTTTTAAATGAAGTTAAGAAAGTCCTTTTTATTTTTCTTATTTCTATGTTTGTAATTTTTATCGATTTTTTGATACCTTTCTTGGCTCCAATTGGTTTGGTGCTGTCTTCTTTTTTAATGAGTTCTCAATTATTAGACTATAGTTGGTCCAGACATGAATACCCACTTAAAAAATGCTTGGATGCTCTTAAAAGAGAATGGTTATTGTACTCAATTTCCGGTTTTCTTTTTATGTTCCTTTTTACTATTACAATACTTAACTTAATCTTTTTACCAATCGGAGTCATTTACTATACAGTTCTTTTTTGTAAAAAGGCTGATCTTGTTATCACATCTTAGTGTTGTTTGATCTACCAATCATTGGCAGGTAAAGGAAGCTTTTTTGGTGGACTATAATTAGGGTCAGGTCTTGGTGGGTTTATATTAATATTTTCTTCATGATCTTTTGGCACCCATTCGTCCTCAGCTTTTATTGTGCCTGGTAGTATTAAACTTTCTTCATTAATTGGTTCTAATATTTTTAAAACGTTAGATTTTTTTTCTAAATCTTTCTTTTTTTTCGAAGGAGTATCATTTTTTATATTAAAAAAAATCATTTCTTCTAATTTAAATTCTTTTGGGTCTTTTAATGAGATGTTTTTAGAAATCAATAAGAAGTCTTTTAATCTACTTTTCAAGTCTGAAAGTATATTTTTTGAAAGAATTTTTAACGTTTTATCAATATCTTGAACAGTAGAATCATTAAAAAGGTTATTCCAGTTATAAAATAGAGAATAGTATATTCCACTTTGTTTTAGAGACTTATTTTTTTTAGATAAGGTGATGTCTCTTATAAGTGCTGAAATTAACCACTTTTGAAAGGAATCTTCTATTTTTGATTCTAGTCTCATTTTAAATTTTTCTTTAATCTCTTTTATATCCACTTTTAAATTTTGTTTGTATGAAATAGGGAAAAGATTAATTATATTTTTATAGATTTGTGATTTTATAAGTTGAAACTGTTCCTCTTTGCTTATCTTGCGAAAAGACTGTTCATAAAAGTATATTGTTTTTTTGAATGATTTTTTTTCTTCCTCATTCAAATCATAATTTTGATATGAATTTATAATATATATAAACTCCAAAGGTAATTTGCCATCGGCTTGGTATTTAATTTCTTTTAAAAAAGAGTAATTGGGAATTATAAAAAAAAGGAGTGCTGTTATTATTTTTATAATGAAACTGTCCATCATAATTTAACCTATTATTTATTTATCAGAGAACTCTTTTGAAGTTAAACTGTTACTACCTTCAAGTAAATAATAGTCCCCATCTTTTATTGTTAATAGTTTCTTATCCATTGTTATAATATTCGTTGCGAATTTCATGTCTGTTATTTTTATTAGATTCGTGTTTTTTAAATTTAATTTTACGATTTCAAATGATTCTTTTTTATCTTCTGATTCGAAGTTCTTAATAAAATAAATAAAATCTTTGTTAAAGTTACACTCTATATTTCCTATATCATTGGAACTGCTTTTATAAATAATTTTGGGAGGAAATTTAAAATGGTCACTCTTTTTTAAAAGATAAATGGATGATTCTTTTTCTTCCTTGTTAAGAGGAAAAACTCCTAAGTAAACAAACTTATTGTTTTCACAAATTTCTAATCGTTGAAAGATATTATTCGCTTTAAATATAATGCGTGATTTTTTTTTGGAAAAGTTGTAGTGGATGAGACCTTGTATACCTTTGTTATTAATGTCGGTGTAAACAACAGATGAATCTTTTAGCATGGCCTTTTCAGGTAAGAAAAATGGATTAACTTTATTTGAGATTTTTATTTTTAATGTAAACTTATTTGAGCTTAAGTTCTGGAAAGTGATAACTTTTTTATATGAATCAAAAAAAGAAATCCAATCCTCATTTAGGTGAAATTCTGGAGAGTTACCTTTTGAAATGAATGAAGTCTCATGCTTTCCAAATTTAGTAATGTAGATATTATTACTTTTTATGATATTAAATATTTTTTGAAAACTCTTTTCTTTTTCTATAAGAACTCTTTTTTTAAGGGGAGTGGTATAAAGTGTGTAATGAACATCCTTTTCTTTTTTGAAAACTGTAAAAATCTTAAAATCTGATGAAAGTAGAAGTTCACCATTTTTTTTCTGATAGTAAACAAACTTACCATCATCTGACATAAAACGTATTTTTCCTGGACTTTGGTTCGTCGCTAAAATGCTGTGTTTGATTTTAGCCTGACTACTTCTAAGGAAAATTAAGAATAAAATAAAAATACTAATTATTTTTTTGAAGGCCATAAAGAGTCCAAGAGTTTATGCTATGAACATTTTGATATGTTTTTAATGAGTTATAAATAAATGACCAATGAATAAGTCTTGGTGAATGAAGATCATCTATTGACGTCCTAATACTCAAATATATGTTCTTATTTTCTTCAATAATGTTATCGATTATAAAAGCCGTTGGCTTGCATTGATTCATAGATCTTAACTTGAATTGACGTGGGTATATATTTTGAATACAGCCAACTCCATGTATGATATTATTCTTTTCTTTTAAGAAGCTTCTAATTTGGTTTAAATTACTTATTGGAGTTTGCTTAATATTTAAATTGTTTTTTAAAAAGTTAATTGAAGAAAATGCATCTTTAGAAATTTTTTCTGGAAAATAATAAAAATTTGGAGCATCATCATAATTTATATTTTTGATATTCTTATTGTTTACAACGATTTTTTTTAAACACTTGTTATCTTTACAATTATCAAAATCATAAATTATATGGCAGCCATCGTTAGAGGATATTCTTGAAGGATTAAAACTCTTTTTGTTACTTATATGACATTTTAAACTACTTAATACAGGTTGTGTTTTTTTGAGAATATTTTCTACAACTTTGTTTTCTGCAACTGATAAATTTTTATCATATCCTGGAATATAAGATAGGCATGTATTATCTTTTGATAATTTGCTTTGGTAGCAAATTTTCATCGGCCATAAGTCATCAATATCTTCGCTATAAATATTTTTTGAAAAGGTTTTCATTGTTTCAAATGAACAGTTATTAATAGATCTAGTTTTAACATTATGATTAGAGAAATGAAGAATTATCCTGCTAATATTTGTGATGCTTTGATTAAAAACTTTTGACGGGCAGTCATGATGATTTGTGACAAGGTTACTGCTTTTTAAAGATTTTGATATGTCTGTGCATTTTGGAGAGGGGAATAAGACAGTTTTACCCAAAGCTCCCTTAGAGGAGCATAAAGAAGGCTTTGAATTTAAAAGTTTTGCACATTTTGCAAGACCACTATCTTTTAAAACTTGATTTCCTAAAATTTGCTTGCATTTGTGAAAGATTTTGAATTTTGGTAGTTCTTTATTTAAAACTTTCGTCCAAACATCTTTCGCAGTATAAAATGAACAAAAGTTTTTACCGGAATTAGTATTTTTACATAAATTTTCAAGAAAGAATTTCTCTTTTACAGAAATAGATTTTTTGAATAATTTTGTAATTCTCAAGTCATCTAAAATTTCTTCTTCTTCAGAAGGCATTATCTCTCTATTTAAATCTCTTAGAAATTTATTTTCCATATTGAGAAATACAGGGATTTTACATAAGTAAGGTAAAATTGGGCTTTTAATCAAGTTTATATGAGCTTTCATACAAGAGCGTTCATTTTTTGGCATTTCAAAATTAAATTTATTAAAAGTTTTTTCAAAGTATTTTTTTGAAAAAAGAGTGGAGTTTTCTTTTTGCTTTGGGCATCTTTTTTTATAGATGAACTGAATAACTTCAGTTAAAGGCATAATCCTATTTTCAACACTTCCACTTTTGTTAGTTATAACGACTGGTATTGAATTACTAAGTTTTAAATTTCTTCCAAGAAGTTTATTTTCCAAAAGAGAAAAAAAATTGCATTGATCATCAGCAACTAAATTAAGAAAGCGTTTTTTTGAAAAGAAAAAAAGAGATCTTACGTATGTTGAGTGAAGATTTATATGTTCAACATCTTCTAAGTTTACTGAAGGTCTTCCTTTTAACTTTCTAAGAATTTCTTTATTTTTTTTCTTATTTATTTTTGAAAGCTGAACGTATGTTTCGAGAATACCCAAAGTCTTCTGTTTTTCCTTTGAATATTCATCGGAAATTAGATCGTTTGAAAAGAGTAGAAAAAAAGAAGTTAAGGCTAAAAAATATAATTTAGTCCATTGACCTTGCAAGAATGGAAGCAACGTCCTCAACTTCAATTGTCTCCGTTTCCTCAACTTGTGTTTTGGTAGAGTTAAAGTTTATCATGCAAAATGAGCAACCAGTAGCTAGTTTTTCAACCTTTTTTTCTCCGATTTGCCTCAGTCTATTTTTAGCAATATGCTCACCTTCTGGTAGCTCATACCACATATTACCGCCCCCCATTCCACAGCAAAGGGCCTTATCTTTGTTGGCTTCCATTTCCTTTATTGCGACTCCATCAATAGAGTTTAAGATTTCCCTAGGGGCATTGTACTCACCATGATGCCTGCCTAAATAGCATGGGTCATGAAAAGTAAGCTCTTCCTTAATTTCTTTAGCCGGCTTGATTTTTTCTTCACGAATGAGGTCTGCAAGAAGCTCTGTGTGATGAATCGTGTCAAATTGACCATCTTCAAACTTTGCGTACTCTTTGCCTATTGTATGGAGGCAATGAGGACAATGAGTGACAACCTTATCAAATTTGTATTGATTCATGTTGGCGATGTTTTCAATAGCAACCTCAAAGAAGGAGTACTCATCTCCAAACCTTCTTATGGGGTCACCATTACATTTTTCTGTCTTGCCCATAACAGCAAAATCAACCCCGGCTTTTTTGAGTAAGGAAACAGTATCCTGTACAACTTTTTGGTTTGCGGCATCATATGAGCCAGCACAACCTACATAGTAGAGGTAATCAACCTTTTTATCAGGCTCTATGACAGGGACCTCTAAACCATCCGCCCATTTAAAACGATCGTCTTGGGAGATACCCCAAGGGTTTCCATTGATTTTAATTTTGTTAACTGTATCTCCGGCAGAAGGAGGTATTTCACCAAGAGTAAGTGTCTTATAGCGCTTAGCTTCCATAATAATGTTAACATGTTCTATATTTGAGGGGCACTCTTCCATGCAGGCACCACAGGTGGTACACGCATCGAGTTCATTTGCTTCATAAATTGGATTTTCTTCCCAAAAGTCTCCATCTTCCTTACTTGATGAAAGTGTCACTTCTGTAAAGTCTCTAGCTTTAGTTATAATAGTTTTTGGGTTTAAGTTTTTTCCGCTTAGGTTTGCAGGGCATACTTCTGTGCAACGGCCGCACTCTACACAGGTCAAAAGGTCGTACCTGTTTTTCATGGTCATTTCGGATATTTTTCCCAAGCCGAAAGTTTCAGCTTCCTCATTTTCGAAATCCATGGGGTTCAAAACCGCACCCCTTCTTTGAGGAGTAATAAGCGCACTTAAGGGGATTCCTATAATGTGAAAGAATTTTGTATGTCCTATGCTTGCAACAAAGACCATGGTGGAAACCATATGAATGAGCCACAGTCCGCGATAAATACCGGCCCAAGTTTGATCAGTGGCTGAAAATAACCCAAACAGGGTGGCACAAAGATATCCCACAGGAGCCCAAAACTGCTCTCCAGATGGCATACCAGTCGCATATATTCTTATACCCTCGATAAGGTAGCCTATGATAACGAGGCTACCTATCAATGAGTACATATAAATTTCATTCCTAGGATTAGTTGCTGATAAGGTTTCTGGCTTTTTTACATAGCGTCTATGGTAGGCAAAGGCCAATCCAAAAAGAATAGCAATACCTGCAATATCCGCTAAAAATGAGACAACAATGTAAACAGGTCCTTGAAAAACTTTGAAGGGTGTATCGTAATGAATGGCGACTAAATCCGTTGCTATCCACAGGATCATAAAGCCGTAGTAAATAAGTGAATGAAAAAAGCCTACGTATGATTTCCTGGTGACTTTTCCTGTAAAAAAAATTGTTTGAAGAAATGATTTCCAGTTAAGACTGGAAGGGATTAGATTGCCTTCGCCTCTTATATTTTTTAACCCTTTTCCTCCTGTAACAAACATGAATTTTTTATAAAGGCCTTGAATGAGAACTAGAAAACTGATGATAAGAAGAGCGTACATCAGAAACTTGAAAGATGATGGAATATTCCACATGATCTCTCTAGAAGCTGCTTTCCCAAGTTCATTCATTTTTAGTGACCCCCGTATAAAACCCAAGCTCAATATTCCACTAACGAATCAAAATGTAAATTGAGGAGTCGTGCGTCACCGTCCTCTCTTTAGTATAAAAGACGCGAAGTGCTCTTAAAATTTTATCAATTTAAAGAGGAAATGATATGGCTTTTTAAGTGAGGTTTAATTGAACTTCTTTGATAGTATGAGGTATAACACAATTCAGGTTACTCATATTTGTTTAAGTGATGGAGATCTAAGTGTTCTTAAATAATTACCTACTTAAAGGGTTGCCTTTTATTTTTTTGGTTTTTATTTTTGGCTGTGCTTCTTCACCAACATTAAACCTTCGTGAAAAAGACTTTAACGTAAAGTCTAAAAAGATCGTTTGGTTTCAAATACCTGGCTTTTCTGAAAGCCATCTTAGCCTTCTAAAATTCTCCGGAAATAACCCAAATCATAAACTAAGTTTTGAGCAGAGCCACTGTTTTGGAAAAACTTGGAGGTACAACCTTTTTAAATTGAGACCAACACCTTACGAAGGTTTTATGACACAAATGACCGGTAGAAAAAGTGTTAAGTCAAATTGCAGTGATTTCACTAAAAAGCCCTTTTGGTCTTATTTAAATTTAAAAAATGATGATGTTGGCATTTTTGAAAGAGGGACGGGAGAGTTTTCATCTGAAAAAATATTTACGCATTGTTCTGACTCTGAAACAAGTTTGCAAAAAGGGATCTATTATTGGTTTTCTAATAAGAAGCTTCAAAATACAAGTAAAAGGGGCTTTCACTTTTTGGAGCAAAGGTCTTTTTCCAAAGCTGATATTTATTTTGATAAGGCTTGCAACTCCAAGTTTTGCGATAGTACTCTTTTGGGAAATGTAAAATCAATTTTTAAAAGATGGTCGGCGGGAAAAGAGTCATATGTTTATATTATTAGGGACTTTAATTATTTAAAAGCGATTAGGGATAAGAAAATTTTGAATTTACGCAACCTTCTTTTTGAACTTGAAGAGGCATACTCTTTTTTCCTTTCACAAGCGAAAAAAGAAAAAGAAATGTTGATCATATTTAGCGGAGCAGGACCTTTAAATGTAGAATTTCCCGAGAAAGGAAAAAAGTGGTTTCAATTTGAAAAGAGCGGCAGGAATGTAGTTTTTAGAAGAGAGTCACTTATGTCTGCTGTTATGGCAACAGGTGCTTCTGCTGAAAACTTTTGCGGCATTTATAATGAGGCTGGTGTTTTTAAAAGACTACTACTTGCAATGGGTTTTAAGAAGTAGCCTGAATAATTTCCTCTTTAAAAAAGCTGAAAAGCTTCTTACAGTAATCACACTTCATTTCTATTTTTACTTCTTCAGGTTTAAAAAAGCCTTCTTTATTATTTTGATACAAGTTTCTTAAAGTAAATAGCATCCTATCTTTGGAGCATGGACAGTGGAATTGAACTTTCCTTTGGTTAATCAGAGAGTAACCTTTTGAGGTAAAAGTTTCTATAATTTTATCAGAACTGTTTAGGGCCATTTGGAAAATTTCTTGAACTTCATTCTTTTTCAAAAGGAGGTATTCTTTTAAAGAAGGAGAAGAGTCAATAGATTCTTTATCAACTTTTGCTTTTGGTAACTTCATAAGCATCATGCTTTGATCGCTCACATCAGAAACTTGAATGATGCTTTGATTTTGGAATGATTTAGAAAGAATCCCATTAATGACTTCATTAAATTGACTCTGCTTTAGCTCAATAAAGGATGTGTAAGGCTTTTGATTATTTGGAGGAATTTTAACAAGTCGGCAAACACCATCTATTTTTGATGGGATAATATTAAAGTCTTCTGGTGCTAATAATGTCCTCATATTTCCATTCCAATTGGTTTCAATTTTCCAACGGAAATAAGGTTCCTCTGAGTCGAGGTAAACTCCAAAACCTTCATTAGGTTTCAAAAGAGAAATCATCGGCTGGGTGGAAAGGACAAGGTCACGTAAGTATGAAAACCCCTTATCTTTAAGTTCATGAATAAGAACAAGGTCTTGAATAAGCTTTTGACCTTCGAAAAAATGAATTAAAAAATCATTATTTCTATCCAGAAAGCTATACAATTGGGATTCGGCCAACATATGTTTCCTCTACTCTCTTTTGTTTTAAGTTAGTTTCAAATAAAGCCTTTTCCTGATTACACATTTTTTTGCGTTATGTAAATAAAGGGATAAGAGTATGGTAGAAGTCATTTTATGGGATAACCATGAGGATTTATGCAAGCTTCACTTCCTAAAAGAAGAGAAGAATAAAATAAATTTTATTTGTCCAAGCCCAGACTCAGCTGATGATGTAAGGCTTATTGCTCAAAAGTATTTGGAGCCTTTTCAGGTTCATACGACGACAATTTCTAACTTTATACAAAAGGAGCTTAAAAAAGTAACTTCCCTCCCAGGAAATGAGGATTATAGGTTTTTGCATAAGGCTGAAATTCTTATGCACTTTGGAATCTTGTGGAAGAGGTTAGAGCCAAAGTCTCCAGACTATTTATTCCTCAAGGTATATAAATTATTTTCTGAGTTAAGGAGTTACACCTTAGACAGAGATATTTTTGCAGAGGCCTTGGAGTTAAGTTCTAAAGATAGTTTTAAAAGCGCCTTAGTTTTTTGGGACTATATGAAAAACAATTTGTATATCGATGAGCATGATGCGATTGGTCGTATGTCGGATTATTACCTCGAAGCGGATGGGTTTTTGGAAGATTGCTTTGTCTTTTGGGGGTTTGACTTCATGTCAGGTTTGCAAATTGATTTTGTTAAATCAATTGGAGAGAGAGCTAAAGTGTTTGTTCCTTTTCCAAAAAAAGTTTATGAAGCTTCTTCCTTTAATGACTGGATTAATTGGATTAGAGAGCCTGTTAAGGAACAAAAAAAATTAATATTTAACAAAAATGAGTATGGTCATGAAGTTAGAGTTGTGTCTAATGAAAGCTTGGGAAAAGAAATAAAGGCAATTTGTGGTGAAAGGTTATCCAGTGAACAGACCTTAAAAGAAATTGAAATAATTTTTCCTTCAAATGAATTAGACTTTACTAAGATAAGTAAAGTTCCTTTTAACTCGTTTTTTTTCAAGATTAAAAATAATTTATTTCAGAGTGTTTTAGAAGCTGAGGTAAATAAATTATCTGATAAATTTATTGTTAATAGATCTAATGACGAATTATTAAATTTGGATTGTGATAATTTAATTAATTTCTTAGAAGTGAATTTGAAAGAAGAGTTATTGAAAGAAGACTCAATAAAATCATTAAGGAAGATAAAGGTTCTTTTAAGTCTTATTAAGAATGTAAAAAAAATAAATGCAATACATTTAACATTCTCAAATGATCAGGCGGACTTAAAGATCACACCTTTTTTAATTAAGCTTTTAAAAAACGTAACGGAACTCGATTTACCAAGAAATTTTAGTATCCCTTTGGTTGGTTCAAATATTAGGGGGGTGATTAAAGATTTAAAAAGTACAGACTCAATTAAAAAAGAGACCTTAAAAATAGTGATTGCTATAGGCGAATCTAATTGCTTTAGTTCATCGGATGAGCATTTTTCTGAAGATTTATTTGAGTTACTTAGCTCAATCGGGCCTATTAAGAGGGCCAGCTTACTTGATGATATAAATAAAATAAGAGTCTCTGAGGTTTTAAAAAAAGACGAAACGGTTTTATTAATTGGAAAAGAAGATTTAATAAATGAGCCTTTTTGGAATAATTTTAAAAAGGAAAAAGAGAATGAGCCTTTAAATATTAAAAGCATTAATGAAAATCGCAAATCAGATATTTTTAAAGAGGTTATTGAGGGAAGATTACCTAGCGATTTATTCTGGTCATCTAGTAGCCTCCAATTATTTTATGATTGCAAGAGGAAGTTCTACTTTAAATATATTGGTGGTATTGATTCAAGATTCAAGTCAAACGAGTTCTTGGGATATGACCAAAAAGGGATAATTGAACATCGGATAATTGAAACTTTTTTTAATTCTGGATCGAGTTGGTCGGAAGGTAATTTCTTAGAAATAGCATATGAGGAATACAAGGATTACCTAAAAAAAGAAAATATAAACTTAAGCCCTTTTGATCATAAGAAGAACTTTTTAGAAATATTCAACTTTTCAAGAAAAGGAGTTGACTCGATAAGATCCCTAAAGACTTGTTTACCCAATACCATATTAAAGTTCGAGCAAGTTCCAGAAAAAAAGAAAAATATGAAAAATGTGAAGGGTAGAATTGACCTTATTACATTTTTTGATGATCTCTTAGGAATTTTAGATTTTAAAAGGTCAGCAGCAGGAAAACCATCTAAGAAGGATTTCTTTGAGTTTAAAAACGTTCAAATGTGGTTCTATTTGAGTAATTTTATACTGGATTTAGAAAAGATTGCATTTTTTGGTTTTATAAATCTGGACGAATTAGGAGACTCTCTAATCTTCTATAGGCTTGAAGTTCTTGGTAAGGAAACTCTAAAAGAAATTAAACCATTTCTTAGTATTATTAATGCTAAACCACTTGATTATGATTTGCAGGAAAAAGTGGACTCATTTTTAGACTTTCAGAAAAAACTAATGAATGAGGCATGTATAGAGCAAGACTTCTTCGCATCTCCAAGAACTAAAAAAGTCTGTAGTTATTGCGATTATAAAAATGTATGTGATAAAAATCAGGGGAGTGAAAATGAAGTCTCCTAATGAAGAACAAAGATGTGCTATAGAAAATACAGGAAATGTAATGCTTCAGGCTGGGGCAGGATCTGGAAAAACTTTTGTTATTATAAATCATATAATCTTTAAAATTAAAAAATTTATTGAATCAAATAAAAAAACACATGGTGAAAACCCTGACATTATTGAAAAGAAAATGAGGTCTTTTTTGTCAAAAATTGTTGTGATGACATTTACAACAAAAGCTACAACAGAGATAAGGGAAAGGGTTAAGATCGCAATAGACTTTGAGATAGACAAATGGTGTGGTAGCGGCAGAAACCCTTGGGACTTAGCTTCTAAAAACTTAAACTATTTATCTATAACTACGATTCATGGTTTTTTCTTTAAAGTTATTTCAAAAAGCTATTTTAATTTAGTTCCTCCAAATATAAAGATTTTGTCTGAAGTGCCTTTGAAATCAAAAATAGAGAGTCTGTTTAGTGATTGGATCACAAAATATAAAGATGGTAGAGAAAATATTCTCAATACGATGATTTTAAACTCTGAAAGTGTTCTGAATGCATTCTACTTTATTTTTAACTCTGCAGAATTAAGGCTTTTATGGGAGAAAAATAGTGAAAAAATGAAACCTAAGGATAGTTTTAGCCTCTTTTTTCATAAAGTCCTCCAACTGAGTGACCTGGAGGATCTTTTTATAGGGTCATTCGATTTGGATAATTATAATGAGTTTAATGAAAAAAAGTGGTTTCAATTCCTAAACTCATTTGAACAACTAAAGCAAAAAGGAATACCTGAAGATTTGAAGATGCTAGATGAGTTTGTAGCATTATTTAATGAGTATAAAGGGATCAGGGGACCTTTAAAAAAATACGACTTATTTCCTATAAATGAAAGGATGGAAAAGTTAAAGCTATTAAGAAAAATAATTAAAGATGACTATGAAAGCTTTGAAGCTTTTTTAAAAGAAGAAAACTCAGACCATATTTTTGAATGGTATGACATATTAGATAATATTTTTAATTATTTGAATAATAACTACCATAGATATGAAGGATATGGTTATTCTGACCTTGAGTATTACTTGATTAAAGGCTTGCAAGAGCAAAAATTAATAAGGGAAAAAGCAAGAAAAGAGTTTGAGTATTTTATTATTGATGAGTTCCAGGACACATCGGAAATTCAATTCGATATTATTAGATTAATCTTAAATGATAGCTTTGAAAAAGTATTTTGTGTTGGTGATTTAAAGCAGGCAATTTATGGATTTCGTGGCGGAGATATAAACGTTTTCAATGAATGTAAAAAATACTTAAAGAATAAATTAAAACTACTAAATAATTATAGGTCTGACTCCAATGTGGTTAATTTTAATAATAGTTTGTTTTCTTATGCCTTAGGCTTTGATAAAGCCTTAAAAGATCATTGGGAAGATCAGAATTCTCCCCAAACAGAAACTCTTGGAAAAGTTGAAAAATTAAATATAAGGGTAACGATAGACAAAAAATACAATGATAAGAAAAAACTTTCAAGTAGTGAAGTTGAGTATATAGAGTCGTCAGCTATTTTTGAAAAAATTTTAGAAATTCATAAAGAGGATTCTAGTCATGAAATAGCTGTTTTATATAAAAAATTATCATCATCAATTAGTTTAATTTCATTGTTGCTGAAAAATAATTTAAGCTTTTCTGCACAGGTAAAGATACCTCATCATGAAAATCCTATCTTTGGTATATTTCATTTATTTGTAGAAGCTTATATTGAGAGGCAAACGATTTTAAAAGATTGCGGCTCTTTGGGAAAATATCATGATTATTTTGACCTTGTGTTAAGGTGCTATTTAGAACACTTAGGTGTTAATTCAAATTATGATGGGGTCAAGCTTATAGATTCATTTTATTCTGATGTAAGAGATTATGGCTTTTTTGAATCATTTAAGAGAGTTCTTTTTCATTTGAATTTCTGTGGCATCTATCCTGATGAAATGAAAATTTTAGAAGAGTTTTGTATTTCTACGAAGGAGGATGCGCATCATCTTTGGAGAGAATTGGAAAAAATAAGCATAAAAAAGGAAAGCTTTGAATTTAAGTCAGGAAATAACCCTGGCAAAATTAAAATATTGACTTCCCACTCTAGTAAAGGTCTTGAATTTGAATCGGTCATAATTGGTGGAATTCATACCAATGGGAGAGTCGTGTCAGATAATACCTTTATTGGTAAGCTGCCAGGGAGTTATAAATGGAAAGGAAATATTTCACAAAAGAAGCCATATAAATCACCACAGTTAATTTATGAAAGTTATTTAAATAAAAATAAAGCTGAAGGTGAGGATAAGAGGTTATTTTATGTAACCTGTACAAGAGCTAAAAGAAACCTTTTTTGGATT
>PAZA01000001.1 GCA_002715375.1 Halobacteriovoraceae bacterium | reverse complement strand
GTTCATGATGAAGGTGGAAAGATAGTTCTTCAAATACTTCATGCGGGAAGATACGCTTACCATCCTTTTAATGTAGCACCATCGGCCATTAAAGCCCCAATTGCTTGGTTTAAGCCAAGGGCATTGAGTGAAAAAGGTATTCAGAGAACAATTAATGATTTCGTTCAATGTGCAGCACTTGCTAAAGAAGCTGGATATGATGGTGTTGAGGTTATGGGTTCAGAAGGTTACCTCATAAATGAATTTATTGCGAAAAGAACCAATAAAAGGAAAGACAGCTGGGGAGGCCCTTATGAGAATAGAATTAGATTTCCTCTCGAAATCCTAAAAAGAACTAGAGAAAGAGTGGGCGAGGACTTTATTATTATCTACCGTTTGTCTATTTTAGATTTAGTAGAGGACGGAAGTCGTTGGGATGAAATAAAAGAGTTGGCAAAAAAAGTTGAATCTCATGGTGCTACAATTATAAATTCTGGAATTGGATGGCATGAATCACGTGTTCCAACAATTGCCACCAGAGTTCCTAGGGCGGCTTTTGCTGAGTATTCTAAAGAGATTAAAAGTGTTGTTAAAATTCCTGTTATTGCTGTTAATAGAATAAATACACCCAAAAAGGCGGAAGAAGTTCTTGAGAACGGATATTCTGACCTTGTTTCTTTAGCAAGACCTCTCCTTGCTGATAGTTAGTTTGTTAAAAAAGCTGCTGAACAAAAAGAAAATGAGATCAATGTTTGTATTGCTTGTAATCAAGCTTGTCTCGATCATACTTTTAAGGGGAAAGTCAGCTCATGTCTTGTAAATCCTAAGGCCTGTCATGAGACTTTTTATGAAGAAGAAAAAGCTGAAAAAATAAAGCAAATAGCGGTTGTCGGTGCAGGCCCTGCAGGCCTTGCATTTTCTTTTGCAGCTGCCAAGCGCGGCCATAAAGTGACTCTTTATGAATCGGAGAGTGCAATTGGTGGCCAATTTAATATGGCCAAAAAAATTCCGGGTAAGGAAGAGTTTGAAGAAACTCTCCGCTACTATGGTGAGATGATGAAAAAGTGGGGGGTTCAGTTAAAGCTTGGAACCCGCGTCGAATCAAATGATCTTATTCTGGGTGAGTATGATGAGGTTATTTTGGCAACTGGCGTAAATCCACGAGTTCCCAAGATAAAAGGAATTGGTCACCCCAAGGTCCTTTTATACACAGATGTTCTGAAAAAAGATGCCGAGGTTGGAAAAAAAGTTGCGGTTATTGGAGCTGGTGGAATTGGTTTTGATGTAAGCGAGTTTCTTCTCCAAGACCCATCCAAAGTTTCTGCAGGACTTGATAAAAAAGAGTATTTCAAAAAATGGGGAGTTGATCCTACTCAAGCCAGACCTGGAGGTTTGGTTGAAAAGATAGAGGAGGAAGAGCCTTTTAGAAGCATTTACCTTTGTCAAAGGAAAACGACTAAGTTGGGAATCGGCCTGGGGAAGACGACCGGTTGGGCCCACCGCTTATCACTTAAAAAAGATGGGGTTCAAATGTTGGCCGGTGTAGAATATAGAGAAATTAACGATCAAGGTTTGGTGATTATTCAAAATGGCGAGGAAAAAACTCTGGAAGTTGATCATGTTATTATATGTTCCGGCCAAACTTCAAAGAGGAACCTTTTTCCTGAATTAGAGGAAGCCGGGGTTAAGGTTCACCTTGTTGGGGGGGCCAATGAGGCCAGAGAGCTCGATGCCAAAACGGCGATTAAAGAGGCGACTCTTTTGGCCCTAAAAATTTAAAGCTTGTCTATAGTAAAAAAATGAAAGCTTTTGGTGATAGTAGGCAAGAGTTGTGGAATAATAGGACAAGTGAATAAAAAGAGTGGAATTAGACTTGTGTCGAGGAGTTAGTGGATGACTGCCGAAAAGAAAAAGACCGGTGGCACGACATCAGAAGAAATGGCAGTAGAGTGTCCAAAACTTGCAAGACTCTCTTCAGCTGAAAACTTTACTGTTAATATGGTTAATGAGGAAGAGTTCAAAGTTATTAAAAAGTATTATAGAGAAATAGTTGGTGTCTATATTGATAACAAAGACTTTAGTGTTCCTCATAGCGAAGAAGAAGGGCCTTCGATGATTGAAGGAATTGCCAAGGACGTGCTTAAAGATCACTCAGAGGTTTATCTTATCAGAAAGAGTGGCAATAAGATAGTTAGTTACTTTGTCTTTCTTAAACCTAAAGAATTGTAAATGAGGCCACTTGAAGCGGGCCCTTAAGATGCTGTTGGAAAAGTAATTTTAAAGATTGTACCCGTACCCAAGATCGAACTGACCTTAATTTTTCCTCCCATTTTTTCAATATTACTTTTAACAACATCCATGCCAACTCCACGACCTGAAATATCGCTTACAGAGTCAGCTGTTGAAAGATTTGGAAGAAAGATTAGATTTACTTTTTCTTCATTGCTCATAGCATCGGCTTTTTCTTTCGCCAGGGCACCCTTTTTAACGGCAGAGGTCATAACTCTTTCCCCATCGATCCCATTACCATCATCAACAATAAAAATTTCAAATTGGTTGTTCTCCTCTTTTGTTTTTATGGAAATTGTTCCGTGCTCAGTTTTTGATTTTTCTTTTCTCTTTTCTATAGTTTCAATCCCATGGTCAATAGAGTTTCTCAGTATATGAGTTAAGGCATCAAAAATAAGTTCCAGTTTTCTATTATCTAAAAATATGTCCTCACCTGAAATGTTAAACTCAGCTTTTTTATCAAGCTTTTCAGCAATTTCTTGAACCATCTTTTTAAATTTTCCGCATTCTTCTATAAAGCTATTAAAAATTATTCTTTTTATACAAAAAGAAGCTTTTTTAATTTCATCCTGGTTGCTTTTGACTTTTTCAATTAATCCTTGAATTTCTTCGATTTGTTTTTTGGAGACAGTTATTTCATCTGCGCTTCCAAAGCTAAAGATTCTCTTTCCAACTTCTAAATAGATATCTATGGACCCTTCAATATCTTTAAAGCCTTGGAATAAACCGTCGATCCTTTCAACCGGAATCTCTTTTCCTTCCTTTACCTCTTCAATCATTTGTACGAGATCATTCTCCACAATATGAGTCGTTTGAGAAATGGTTCCTAGATTAAAAATCCTAGAGTTCCCTTTTAAGGTGTGTAAGTTTCGAAAAATTTCACCAAGTCCAGAGCTATCAGACTGATCATTTTTAAATTTCTGGAGTGGGTCAATCGAGCTTTTTATGTAGGAGTCTGCACTTAAAATGAAGGCCTTAACATCATCAATTTTGTTAGAAGCAATTTGATTAATTGTGGCAATCTCTTTATCTTTGGCCGCTTTTTCAGCTGCTAATTTTTCGAGTTCAGTCACATCCTCAACAATAAACATGACTTTGTCTAATTCATTATTGCTGTTAAACATGGGGTTATAACTAAATTGGAGGGTTTTGTTCTCTGGATCTTCTTCTTTTTCCTTATATTTTGCCTTTTGGATAAAATAGTCTTCCATTAAATCATATTGAAGATCGTCTTCACCAAAAACAGTGTTGAGGGCAGAGTGGAGTTGTGAATATTCTTCACTTTGTTTGTCGAGGTCTTTATAAATGGTATCAAAAATATCTGTTCCTTCGATTTCCGACCCAAATACATTTTTCGAGAAGCTTGAAACAGGAGCAGTAACTTTTTTTTCTTTATCAATTGAGAAAACAGCTTGCCTCATATTATTAAGGAGTCCGGCAACTTTTTCTCTTTCTTCCTCAATTTCTTTGGTCCTTTCAGCAACCTTTTTTTCAAGATTAACAGCATAGTCACTAAGGGCCTCATGGGCCTTTTTGAGGTTGGTCCTCATATCGTTAAAAGAGAGAACAAGGTTATCTAATTCATCGACTTGGTTTGTTTCCTTTCTGTTTAAATGAAGTCCCTCACCTGACAAATCATTTAAGTCCATTGAGTCCGCATAGTGCGCCATATGAGAAAGGTGTCGTGAAACAAGTTTCTTAAAAATAAACCAAATAATAGCTGAAATTAAAGAAACTTGGATAAGTTGAATGAGGCCAAAGAGAATAATTTGGTTTTTGATTTTTCTTTTGGCGCCCCCTAAAGAAACAGTAAGGTGCATATCCGCAATTTTGTCTTTTGTAAGTTTTCCATCTCCATCAAGTTTATAAATAGGAACAATCTTGTGAATTCCAAGAGACCTTCTTGTAAGTGGGTGAAGGTCTTCAAATTCTTTATTAACGAGAGAAAATACTGGGTCCACGTCGTCGTCGGCCCATATTTGAACTTGAACCATATCAGGCTGTTTTAAAATCCCTTCAATTTGTTGTTTCGCATTTTCCTCATCTTCAGCATAAAGAGATGTTGATAAACTTTTTTCAACACTTTCCTCAATTTTTACAAGTTGCGCCTCAACTGCCTTTATCTTTTTTTGATAATCGTCATACAAATAGACGGCAGAGATGAGAGCGGCAATTGTTATACTTGAAACCACAATCCAAAGAATTAACTTTTTAGCGATAGAGGTCTTTGATTTTTCCATAGGACTTTCCTAAGTTTCCTTTTTTAAAAAAAGCTTATTGTGTTCTATTCGGCTTAGGTGAATTTAAACTTGAGTAAAGGTGTCAGGCAAAGAGATCTTATTTTTTTGTAATGAAAAACGATAGGTTACCGACAGGTAAAGTGGTACATACAAGACATTGGATACAAAGTTGCCCAATTAATAAAAAGGAATTTTATGGATTCTGAAGAAAGAAAAATACTTATTATTGAAGATGATCCGGATATATCAGACATTTATGAAAGCTGGTTTGAAACGGGTGGATACTCTGTGGTGAAGTCGTCAAATGGTCTTCATGGAGCAACTGAGCTTCTAAAAGAGAAGTTTACAGTTGTCATTGTCGATTTGAATTTACCTATGAAGTCAGGTGTTGATGTTGTAACTTTCTTAAGAAAGAGTGAATTTAGAAATCAAGAAACTCCTGCGATTATTGTGAGTGGCTTTTTAAAGAATGTTGAAGGGTTAAAAGACCTGCCTAGAGTTTATTTATTGGAAAAGCCTGCAAGTAAAGCAGAGATCTTTGGTATTATTAAAAAAGAGTCCTCTTAATTTTTTTGTTAAAAATTAATTTTACTTTTGACCTGGTCTAAAACAGTTTCAATTTTTGACCTTAAAACCTCTTGGTTTGGAGCTTCTTTAAAGAGGTAGTATTCTTTTGGACTTAATTTTTCATTAATTTCAATTTTTCTTTTTTCCAGCTTTACGCCTTCACTACCATAGGCCATCTTCTTTACATTGAAGAGGTATTTTATTTCGAGAAATGTTTCTTTAATTCTCATCTGGCATAAAAGATTATCCATACTCAAAAACTCTTTGGCATTTGGAGGTAGGAGTTTTACTTCAATAAAGCCATTCTTATTCTTTTTTTCTTTTACCTTAAAACGGTAAAAGTTAACAAATATTTCCAAGAATGAGTCAAGAATAGGTCTTGGTTCCACTAGAATCTGCAGTTGTCCATTATTCCAAGCCTCGTCTTTTTTACCATAAAGAATATAGTAACTTCCTGTCTTATCACTTATGGGACAATCTTCCTCTAATTGGAAATTCCACTCCAGTTCTCTCTCTTCTCCGGGTGGTAGAGTTAAGCCTGGTTCAAAAAGAGTGGATTTTTTATTCTCAAAGGACTTTTCATCTTTTGCCTTAATTTTTTTAGCGTGGCCCCATGAAAGGTGGACTCCGTAAGGATCTAAAGAGAGAGGGTCTTTTCCGTGGTTTTTAAGACTAAATGTACCTTTCAAGCCGTCTTTTTGACGCCATTTTTCCCCATTAATTTCTATTTTTAGCTCTAGAGGGGCCTGGAAGTTAGTTCCTCTCATAAAAAACTCCTTTTAATTTGAGAGGCCATATTAATAAATACTTATGCTAGCGAAAAGAAAAAAGTGAAAGAAAGGCCATGTTTTATGGATAAAGTTAAGGAATATTTAAAGATTCCGACATTGATATTGGAGGCCCTTCGAAAACTTTAAAAAAAGTGGTCATAAGATATTGAAGTTATTAGGGGAGAGTTTCGTTCATGTTTTGTTCACCTTTTTTAAGGGGATTAGTATAAAACAAGAGGGGAGAAAGTGTTAAAATTCTTTAATAACCTAAAAGGAGTCAAGAAAGTGCGTGCAATGTTTTCAGATGGGGTAGGAATGTTTACAAGCTTTTTTAAGAAGGAAAAACCTGCTTGGCGTACAAAGCAAGTAGAGGAGTTTATTGAAGAGTTTTCTATTTGGGCAAAGCACACTGATAACCAGGAGTGGGTAGGGTTTGCTGAAAAAAAATTGGATCAGTTGGCCAAAGAAAAAGAAAACCCATCTGAAGAGTTCATTTTAGAGGAGCTTGTGAAGATGCAAAGTACGATTAGAAGCATAAAGTTTGAATAAGAGACTTTTTATATCGAAGTTCCCTCCCTATAATCAGTGATTCCATTACCTTATTTTTAAAGAGGCACTTTGGTTAAGTGCTGTTCCTAATAGACAATTTAGAAGGATAAGGTATCCTACTATTAAATACTTTATGGGCCCTGCTAAATTGCCGTAAATTTTAAAAAAACCTAAAGTTAAAACCAGGGAAAAGATTGAAAGACCTATGGCCCAGAATTTAGGGTCAGGAAATTGACTGTAAAAAGAGTCTAACCAATGAGGTGCCTTAAAATTCATTTTAAGGCCGAAGTGGCGAAAAATGGGATTAAGGTTTGATGTAACAGGGTTTAAGTCTTCACAGACATCATTTTTTACCCCATAAATAACTTTCTCATCCTCGCATTGATATGTCTTAAAAAGAACGTCCCAAAAAGAAAAAAGGGCGCCAAAGTTTTTGTTAATATAATGATCATTTTGACCGTGGTGGACTCTGTGATGAGAAGGTGTAACAAAGATCCATTTAAAAAAAGGAAACGGTTTTTTAAAGAAGTTTGTATGATTGATGAGTTGATAGGACGTATGAGAAATAAAGACAATAACGTAAGTTTCAGGAGAAAAACCTAAAAAAGCCGCAGGTAAGTGTATAAAAAAAGAAAAGATTTCATTGAAAAGAGGGGGTCTTAGACCAACAGAAAAATTAAATGTTTTTGGTTGGTGGTGTATTATATGATTGGCCCAGAAAAAAGAGTTTTCGTGTGAAAGTCTATGAAACCAATAATAGATAAAATCAATTAAAAAGAGGAGTGTGACGATTTCAAAAAAAGAAGAAGAAAGATTGAAGAGGGAAAAGTGCTCGTAACAAAACCCATAAACAAATAATAGTGGGCCTTTTAAAATAATATTAAAAACAAGCTGCAAAAGGCCATGGGAGATGTTTGAAAGGGTTTCTTTCCAAGGGTAGGTATGAATTTTTAAAGACCGTGAAAAAGAAAACTCGGCCAAAACGGCGCCTATAAAGAAATAAAAAGGTATAGATAAGTAGTTCATAGGCCTTCTTTAGCCAAGGAGAGGTGAATTGAGAAGAGGTTAATTGTTTTAAGATAAAGAGTTCTTTTGAAAATCAATAAATTTTATTGTTTTTTACCAAAATTTAAATATTTAAGATGACGAAATTTTAAATGAGAAGAATTTCTAGTGTTTAAAATTATCTACGTTTATTGCAAATTCCACAACGAATAAAAACTTCTGTCGCATTTTGGATTGGAAGAGGTAAGTCCTTTTTTATTCCTTTATCAATGAATTCCTGGAACATACGGTAGGATTGTACTTCCGTTAGTTCTCCGATATCAAAAAGATGAAGAGCTTCTAAAACATCTAATTCTCGACCTTTAACTTTGATGACATCCACTTTTAAATCCTTGTTATAATCCCAATTCCATTTTATCTCCTTAAAGACCAAAGAGTTTGATTTATTCCGGCCTTAAAAAAATTAATTTGAGATGAGATATATAAAATTAACAACTTAGAAAAAGAACTTATAGTCTTAGGTAAATAAAACCATTTTTTAGAGATGTCGGCTAAAAAGAAAGTGAAAAACTATCGTTTAAAATTCGAGAAATGTTTCAATAATGTTTAGTTTATCTGTTTAAAATTATGATAGGTTCAAATTATGTGGGCCATAAAGTAAAATCTATATCATCATTTTTAATTGAAACCTCAACAACAAAAGATTCTAGTGATTGATCTTTTCCATAAAGCTCTCTGATAACCTCACGCTTATTAAAGTATGACAAATTAATAGGTTCATTAGGCCATTTGTGAATCAAACAGTAGGCAACACCAAGCTCTCTAATTCTATCTAAAATCTCTTTTGGTATATCTTGGATTCTCATAAACTACCCCCTATGGTGAGAATGTCCATTAATTTAAATAGAAGTGCCGATAGGAATACTGATCCTGCTGCAATAATATTTCCTTGCTTAGGAGTAATAATTATCGGCTCCTCATCTTTACTTCTTGGCTTAAGGCCATTTAAATCTTCATTCATATCGATACTTCCTTTGGGCCTCAAATCTCATCCTTGTCAAAATCTGCCCCCATAACTTCTGATAAAAAAACCTCTAGATCCAAAATATCCTTTTCCAATTTTGTTACCTCTGGACAATTCTCCCCCATGATATTTCTATACCTGGGAGCGAAGCTTTTTTTGGTTCTATAGAGTTCTAATAGTTCATCTTTTGTGTACTCATTTACATTCATATTTTCACCCTCTCTAAAAACCATGACTAAGTGAAATTAGGAAATTTGCAAACTCTGTGTCTTCAATAAGAAAGGAGATAAATATGGATAGAAGAATTACTGTTACCATAATAAAAGCTTCACCCTTTCCCACAGAATCACCTTTCTCTTTGGTTTCAATGCTAAGTTTCCCCAAGCTCTTTTCTTTGTTTTTCATCATTCACCATCCTATTGTAAATTGGACAGCTAGGGCCATAAGACAGGCCATCCCCAAAGTTGTAACCGTCACTGCCTTTAAACACTCAATAATTTGATTAAAGGTCTGACTTCTTTCTTTTAATTCATTTTTAACTTTCTCTTTCATAACAACCTCCATGAAAACAGATTACAACTAAGGGCTTATGAGGTGCTGAACTTTTCCAAATAGATTCTAGTTATAAGGATTATAATCAACGTATAAGCAATAACTTAGAAAGTTTTCCTAAATACATACTACGTCTGGATTAAGTTATACTGTATAAGTGACTGAAACTTCGCATTTTCTCTCCGCAACCAGGCACCACTGAATGGAATTTAAGGCTTCTCCGATCTGCTTAATAATATAATTAAGAGAAGAGTCGTAAGGAGTTTGTTTTGGAAAATCTCCATAAGAAAAAGGTTATCGTGGTCGAAGATCATGATGCGACAAGAAAAAGTCTTGTTGAGATGTTTAAGGATGAGTATGACGTTGACTCCGCAAAAGATGGCTCTGAAGGTCTTTTTAAGATTATGAACACAAAGTATGACTTAGTTATTACAGACAATAATATGCCCTACCTTAGTGGTGTTGATATGGTTGAGTTTTTCGACGACAAAAATGTCTTTCTCAATAATGACACTAAATTCATAATGATCACAGCAAATTGGAGTGGCGATGAGAAGGAAAGAGGTAAGAAAGCAGGGGTTAATTATTGGATGATGAAACCTTACAACATGCTCAAACTGTATAAAATATGCATGAAGATTTTGGATCCTCATTCATCTAGATTTCTTTGAAACTTAATTTCTTATTTGACGAGTTCCTTTTATTTTGCCTTTTGAATTTTCCTGTAGCTTTCAATGAGTTTTAAATGCTTATCAAGGCCTTCAAGGTTCATATTTGTTTTTGTTAATCCAAAGAAACGAATATCCCCTGAAACACTAGAAATAACATTATTTAAAACTTCTTCACCATACATACGAGTTAGATTTGGTATATAGTTTTTAAGTTCAAGCTCTTCATCAATTTCGATATCAAGGACCACATTTAAGGCTTGAAAAAAGAGCCTACGGGTTTGTAGATTGTCGTTAAAGGTAATAAAGACTTCTGCCAGTGCTTTGGCTTCTTCATAATTTTTTAAGGCCAAATGAATGAAGGTTTTCAATTCACCAATTGTACATTGCCCCCAAACGGAATTTTCATCAAAGGCAATGCCAATGAGTTCAGAGATGAGCATGAAATCATCGAGCTCGTCTTCCTCTAATTTTTCGATAAGGTTTAAAAGGGCTTCATCATCAAGTGAATGAATATTTAAGATATCGGATCTAAAGTTAAGGGCCTTATTGTGGTTATCCCAAATAAGGTCTTCAGGTTCATAGATTTCTGAATAACCTGGAACTAAAATTCGGCAAGCTTTGGCGCCTAAATTTTCGTAATCAGCTATATAAACTTCTTTTTCAAGCTGTTTTAAAATGTCCATAAGGTAATTGTATTCTTCCTCAGTAGATCCTTTGAAATCCCAGTGGTTAAATTCATAATCAGCTTCTTCGCTAAAAAACTTCCAAGAGATAACGCCAGTCGAATCTATAAAGTGCTCAACAATATTATTATGTTCACTGACTGAGTGAGAATTAAAGGTTGGTGGAAGAACATCGTTCATTCCCTCAAAGCTTCTTCCTTGCATAAGTTCAGTTAAACTTCTTTCTAAGGCCACTTCAAATTGAGGATGAGCGCCAAAAGAAGGAAATACGCCGCCTGTTTTTGGATTCATTAAAGTCACACACATAACAGGAAACTTTCCACCAAGGGAAGCATCTTTGACAACGATAGGAAATCCTTGGGCCTCTAACTTTTCAATTCCTTCAAGGATTGTAGGGTATTTTTCTAGGACTGACCTTGGAACATCGGGAAGAGTGATTTCTTCTAGGATGATTTGATTTTTTACAGCTCTTTCAAAGATTTCTGAAAGGCATTGAACGCGGGCCTCGTAAATTGTATTCCCAGCGCTCATTCCGTTACTTACAAAGATGTTTCCAATAAGGTTGACTGGAATATAAACGGTTTTTTTATCTGACTGACGCTCATAAGGAAGTGCGCAGATTCCGCGTTCTTCATTTCCTGAGTTTGAATCGATTAAGTGAGAAGACTTGAGTTCATTTTCAGGGTTATAAATATTTAAAAAATGTTCATCCATTAACCCTTCAGGAAGGGAGTCGTTAGTTCCTGGTTTGAACCACTTTTCGTTAGGGTAGTGAACAAATTCACCCTGACTGATGTCTTCACCTAGAAAATAATCATTATAAAAATAATTGGTGCTTAAGCGCTCTAAGTACTCCCCAAGAGCAGAGCAAAGGGCAGCGTCTTTGGTTGCACCCTTCCCATTACTAAAGCACATGGGTGAATCAGCGTCTCGTATATGGACAGACCACACGTGGGGTATGTTATTCCGCCAGGAAGCGATTTCAATTTTGATTCCAAGGGATTCAATAAGGGCCGTCATATTTTTAATTGTCTCTTCTAAAGAGCAATCCTTTCCTAAAATCATGGTTTTAGCTTCTGGGTCACCTTGGCCTTCATACAGAAGTCCAGATTCTTTTCCTAGAACATTGATCGCGTTAACTTTAAAGCCAGGATTATTTTGAATGACTCTTTTAACGGTACAACGGTTCATAGAGGCGATAATGCCCTCACGGTCTTTTTCTGAGATACTTTCGGGAAGTTCCGCTCGGATTTGAAATGTTTGCTGATATCTGTTTTCAGGGTCAACGATATTATTTTGAGTGATGCTTATATCGTCCGTAGAAATATCTCTTGCCTTACAATAAACCTTAACAAAATAGGCAGCACAAAGGGCCGAAGAAGCTAGAAAGTAGTCAAAGGGGCCTGGGGCCGTACCATCACCTTTGTAGCGGATGGGTTGATCAGTGATGATACTGAAATCATCAAAATTGGCCTCTAATTTTAGATTGTCTAAAAAGCGTACTTTTACTTGCATGGATCGAACCCTATTTATTTGTTTGAGAGTGGTTAATTATCACTATAAAGTAACCTTTACAATGACTTGAAGGGGGTTGGGTAAGAATTGCAAGTATTTGAATATAGGGCTATTCCCCTAGGCTAAGACCCTCTCCACGTGGGTCGGAAACACCTCTTAAGACAGTGCCCTCATCTGCTATAGCTTGGATTTTGCAGCCTAGAGGCTTGAACTTCACTTTGTGTCCTTTCTTTTCGAGTTCAGAGATAACGGAGGTGGGAAAGGGGTTGCTTCCAACTCGGATCTCATTGGGGGACCATTGGTGGTGGAAGCGGGTCGCTGCCACAGCTTCATAGAGGTTCATTTCAAAAGTTAAGTAATTGATAATGGTTTGGGCAACACAAGTGAGGATCCTCGTTCCTGAGGGAGTCCCCAGGGCAAGCCTAACCTTTCCCTCTTTTAAAATGATGGTTGGAGACATACTGCTTAAGGGTCTCTTTTTCGGTTCAATCAGGTTCTTTTCACCCCCAAAGGCCTCAAAAAGGTTACTGGCCCCCACTTTTTGAGCGAAGTCGTCCATTTCGTTATTTAAAATGACTCCTGTGCCAGGGACCACAAAACCTGAGCCCATCCAGCCATTGATGGTTTGAGTAGAGCTTACGGTCCATCCCGACTTATCCATAATGGTAAAGTGGGTTGTTTCATCAGATTCTTTTGGAAAAGGAGTCCTTATTCTCGATTCTTCAAAAGTTTGAGCGCTGTTGAGCTTAATCCTTTTTCTAAGCATCTTCGCGTAATTCTTAGAAATGAGTTTTTGAGTAGGGACTTTAACAAAGTCAGAGTCCCCAAGGTGAAAGGCCCTGTCGACAAAGGCCGTTTGCATGGCCGAGCTTATAAGGTGGATGGAGTCAGCTGACCCATACCCCATTTTTTTGAGAGGATCTTTTTCAATGATATTAAGTATTTGGAGGATATGAATTCCCCCAGAACTTGGTGGCCCCATAGAGTAGACGTCATAACCTTTATAACTTCCTTTTACAGGTTCTCTTTCTATAACTTTATAATTAGCGAGGTCTTCTAAACTTATGATCCCACCCTCTTTTTGGTTTTCTTTGGCAATTTGATTTCCTACAAAGCCTCCGTAAAAGCCTTTTTTTCCAAAATGAGCAATCAACCTTAACGTTTTAGCGAGGTCTTCTTGAATAAGGTGGTCCCCAACTTTTAAAGGTTCTCCCTTTTTAAAAAAAATTTTTCTTGAGCTTGGATATTTCTTTAAAACGGATGCCCTCGCCTTGATGGCCCTCGCTAGGTGAGGGTAAATCGGAAACCCTTCTTCAGCCATTTTTGCAGCTGGCTCTATGAGTGTTTCCATGGGAAGGGTCCCAAATTTTTTGTGAATGTGAAAGAGACCGGCCACAAGTCCTGGTACGCCCGATGAAAGAGGGCCATTTATAGATTTTCCTTTTTGCTCTTCTCCGTTAGGCCCTAAAAACATTTTTTGGTGGGACTTATGAGGGGCCATTTCTCTAAAGTCAAAAGAGAGCGGGGTTTCGCTATCTGGGGTTTTAAGAAGGAGGAACCCCCCACCACCTATGCCTGTTGATTGAGGTCTTTCAACGGAAATAGCGAAGCTGATGGCAATGGCGGCGTCTACAGCGTTCCCACCTTTTTTAAAGATGAGTTGTCCAGCTTTGGTTGAAAGGGGGCCTTGGGTTGAAATCATAGACCGTTTGCCAGTCACCCCGTATCTTTTGTAACTTTTGTTTTTTTTATAACTTTTAGAGGGGCAGCCAGCTAAAAAGAGCAGTCCTATCAAGAGAGGGGCTTTTTTCAAAAGAGGAAGAAGGTTGGAAGAAAAGGTCACAGTGAAAGTCCTTTTTAAAAATTAAAACGAAATTGAACCTTAAGGGAGTATAAATATTTCATGAGTTTAGGGACTTTTTAAAGTTAATTTATTGTTTTTTTTGAAAAAAACAATTTCCTTTTGCGCTCTTAGGCAAGGAGTGGAATAAGGACTTTATGAAAGTCACGTTTATAAGACCCTCCATGGGACCCCATAGAAACTCTGATGCAATGGAACCACTGGCGTTTGCCCTCCTTGCTAGTTATTCACCTCCTTTTGTCGAGCACAAATTCTACGACAATAGAATCGAAGATATTCCCTACGATGAGGAAACGGACCTTGTTGCNATTACNGTTGAAACCTATACGGCCAGAAGGGCCTACGAAATAGCGACNGAGTATAAAAAGAGAGGNGTGAAGGTCGTNATGGGAGGTTACCACCCGACTTTTGTTCCTGAAGAGTCNCTNCTCTACGCTGATTGTATNGTGTCGGGNGATGCTGAAGAACTTTGGCCAAAACTGATTCACGATTTTAGAAAGGGNAANCTCCAAAAANTTTACCGNTCCAATAATNTAAGTTCTCTTGAAGGNATNAGGCCTGACNGGTCTATTTTTAAAGGGAAAAGGTATGCTCCNATTCATTTGGTTCAGTATGGNAGAGGGTGCNGNTTTAACTGTGACTTNTGTTCNATTAAGACCTTCTACGGCTCTTATCTAGGTCAGAGACCTATTAAAGACGTGGTGAGAGAAATTGAAGANCTCCGNTTTAAGCATATCTTCATCGTTGACGATAATATTTTTAGTTATAAAAAACAGGCGATGGAATTTTTTAGGGCGCTTATTCCCTTGAATGTTAGATGGTCTGGTCAAGTAAGTATCGATGTGACTCAAGATGATGAGTTGATGGACCTTATGCAAAAAAGTGGATGCCTCAGTGTAGTCGTTGGTTTTGAGTCTCTTGATATCAAAAGCCTTATTCAAATGAAAAAGGGCTGGAACCTCCGCTATGGTACTTACACAGATGCCATAAAGAAGTTTAGGGATCATGGTATTATGGTTTATGGTACATTTGTTCATGGCTATGACCACGATACTTTAGACAGCTTCAAATACAATTTAGAGTTTGCTTTAGAGTCAAAGTTTTATTTAGCAAACTTTAACCCTTTAACTCCAACACCTGGTGCTCCGCTTTACGATAGGCTTAAAAAAGAGGGCCGTCTCATTAACGATCCTTGGTGGTTGGATCCTGACTTTAAATATGGCCAGGCCCAATTTATGCCAAAAAATATGACCCCAGCGGAGTTAACAGAGGGTTGTTTTAAGGCAAGAACTGAATTCAATAGTTTTTCTAATATTTTTAAAAGAGGCCTTGATCTTAAGGCCAATTTTAGTTCCCCCTACCACGCAGCTATGTTTTTGGCCTCTAACCTTATTTCTAAAAGAGAGATCAGAAAGAAGCAGGGGAGGGATTTGGCGGACCAAGACAAGTCCTTTTTTATTCAAAAACCGAGGTCAATATGAAGCTCACTTTAATCAAACCAAATATTGGAAGGCAAGAGGACCATCTTTATATTGATAAAGGAAGGATGGAGCCCCTTCAGCTTGGTGTTTTAGCAGGCATGACTCCAGAAGACGTCGATGTTGTTATGTACGATGACCGGATGGAAGAAATTCCCTTTGATGAGCCGACAGATCTTGTTGGAATTACGGTTGAAGTTTATACGGCCAGGCGGTCTTACGAGATCGCTGCTGAATATAGACGCCGTGGCATTCCTGTCATTATGGGAGGCTTTCACCCAACTCTTGTTCCCGAAGAGGTGTCTCTTTATTGCGACTCCATTTTGACTGGAGATGCGGGATGGATGTGGCAGGAAGTTATTCACGATTTTAAAACGACCGGTAAATTAAAAAAGCATTATAAATCGCAGGTCGGTGCTCCCCAGGCCAATAAATACTTTCCTAAAAGAGATATTTTTAAAGGGAAAGGTTATTTAGACATTGGCCTTATCCAGTTTGGGAGAGGGTGCAAGTTCACGTGTAGCTTCTGTGCTATCAGCGTCTTTTTTGATAGGCAGCAGTTTACCAGAGACCTGTCTCAGGTCATTCAAGAGATGAAAGAGTCTGGTAAAAAAATGTTTTTCTTTGTTGATGATAATATTTGTGCTGACTTTGAAGCTTTAAAGGAACTTTGCCGTGCTCTTATTCCTTTAAAAATTCATTGGGTGAGTCAAGGCAGTATGGACATGACGAGAGACAAGGAGCTTATGAGTCTTCTTGTCAAAAGTGGTTGCCTTGGAAATGTCATTGGTTTTGAGACCATTAACCCGAATAATATGAAGCAGGTTAAAAAAGCTCCTAATGCCAAAGGTGCTAGGTTTCATCAGTATTCTAAAGAGATTCAGGTCCTAAGAGATTATGGTATTCAGACATGGGCAGCTTTTACCCTTGGCTATGACCATGACACCCTTGATTCAATTCGCGAAACTGTTGATTATGCTATTGCTAATAAATTTTGCTTTGCTGCTTTTAATATTTTGATGCCTTACCCTAATACGCCTCTTTACAGGCAACTTGAAAAAGAAGACCGGCTACTTTTTGATGGAAAGTGGTGGCTTCACCCAGAGTACCGCTTCAACCACGCTGCTTTTAAACCAAAGAATATGACGCCAGAAGAGCTTACTCAAGCTTGTTTGGATTGCAGGGACCAGTGGAACTCTATGGGGAGTGTGATCCAAAGGTTTTTTGATTTTAAGACCCATTGGAGGAGCTTGGCCAATATGTATCTTTATTGGAAGTACAATCCTGTTTACGCATCTGAAAATGATGAAAAGCATGGGATGGCCTTTGGTCGCTTTAATCACCTGTATCCTGAAGGGCCTAAACACCAAAACAAAGACATTTTACTTAACTCTCACCTCGATAATATTAAGGACATTTTGCCAACTTATAAAAACTTTGAGTTGGTCTAATGCTTGAATCAAGGGGGTTGTTTTTGTGAATTCAAAAAAGTCGGCTTATCCGGAGTCTTGGTACCCACTTTGCCATTCCAGTGATTTAAAGAAAGGTGAACCTCTTCTTATTGAAGCTTTTGATGGAAAACTCATACTTTTTAGAAGTGAGGATGGTTCTCCCTCAGTTGTTTCACGTTTTTGTCCCCATATGGGAACTGATTTATCGAAAGGAACAGTTATTAAGGGAGCGCTAAGGTGCCCTTTTCATCATAGGACTTATGGGAAAAAAGGCGAATGCCTCAAAGTACCAGGTCTTCATGAAAAAATTAAGGGACCAGGGCTTAAAAATTATCCAACTATTGAAAAGTTTGGTCTTATCTTCATGTACTTAGGCCAAAGACCTCTTTTTGATTTTCCGTCTTTTCCTAGGGTCCAAAGGGACGCAGACTTCAGCACTGCTTTAAGGAAAGACTTGAAAACTCCTTATTCTTCACTATTATTTAATGGATTTGATACTCATCACCTTACCTGTATCCATAACAGAGAAATTATTGCTCCGCCAATAATGGATTCTGAGTCTCCTTATCACCTAAGGGCAGCTTTTTCTATGAAAGTCCTCATAGAAAGGTTTTATGATATCGCAGTAAAATTTTTTGGGGCAAGGGTGGTTGATGTTACTCTGGATTGCTGGGGTGGTAATTTCTTAATAATTACCAATAAGAGGACTAAAGACAATATTCTCATAACTTCGGTTCCTAGAGATCAAGAAAATAGCTCATTTTTTCTGACGACAGTCACAAATAAATTAGAAAAAGGTCTTTTTGCTGAAATTTTACAAAGACTTAGGTTAAAATTAACGACTTACTTGGGAATGGCTTTTTTAAAGCCTGATGAGGTCATTGTAGAAGAAATGAGGCCTGATTTTAGGTCCCTACACCCTCAACAAGATTTATGTGTTATGAAGTTTTGGTCATTTTTGGATTCTTTACCGAAAAAAAGCATATAAAATGATGGTGCCGCGCGTTTTCATTCTGAATTTTTTACTCTTTTTTACTAAAGGTTAGGAAAAAAAAACTCTTGGTATTTTAAAAAAAAAACATTTATGCTATCTATGCTTTAGGCTTTTTTTAAAAGCTGGCAATTTTATTGATTTTTAGATTTAGAGGTTACGAATGAATTCAAAGCTTTACGTAGGAAATCTTGCTTGGGCAATCGAAGAAAAAGAACTTGAAACTGTATTTGGTAATTACGGAGAGGTTCTTTCAGTTAAAATCATCAAGGATAGAGACACAGGAAGAAGTAAAGGCTTCTCTTTTGTTGAAATGGAAAGCGCAGATGCTGCTCAAGCGGCTATCGAAGGGCTAGACGGTACAGATCTTGGGGGAAGAAACCTTAAGGTCAATATTGCACAAGACAGACCAAAAAGAGAAAGAAACTTTAACAGCAACCAAAGATGGAGATAATCCTCTTAAAACGTTGGTGAAGTTACTTTCAACAAATTAATAAACCCCAGGAAAACTTTCTGGGGTTTTTTTTTCTTTTTTTTAACCTTTAACTATTCTAAGAAGCAATATTCTAGATTGCTCTCAAATTAGGTCAAATAGATTTTTTTCGAAAGAGCTGCTTAAGGAAAAAAACTGTCCCATCAAAAAAAAAAATGATTAAATGGATTTCCCAATTGAGATTAAGGTCTCAGATTTAAGTTTGCGGAGGTCTTTCATGAAACATTATATTTTTATTTTATCTTTTCTTATTTTCACCTCTTGTCAGAAAGAGAATGATGGTAGCTTCGCAGATTCCTTAAGCGAGCTCCATGGAGTTGAGTATAAAATTGTCAAAGATAACACCCTTCAAGAGGGTTATGTCGTTGTAAAGAACCAGCAAACAGGTTCTTATACTGCTTACGATTTGTCTGATTATAATTCATCGATGAAGGGAAGTGATCTTAACTCCTTTCTTAATTCTTTGCCTCCTGAAGGAAAAGTTACTAATTTGAGTAAAGAAATTGAGGAAGTTAATCAAACTGTTACAGAGTGGGTCGATACATCCCACTACGGCCATGAATGGGTTTATGATGAGGCAAGTGGAAGCTATGTTGAACAGCCTGTCTGGATTGAAGAAGGTTATTGGGATACCTACGATAAAAAAGTGAAGATGACTGTTTATAAGGCGCCCAACGGGGTTATGTTTGAGGAAGGTAGACCTGTTAGCAAGGACTTGGAAAAATGGGGGGCCCTTTTAGAAAAAGGTGAGCATAAAGTTTTTCAATCCATTCTTGTGAACCAATTTGGTTTTTCGGAAAAAAGATCTTTTGATATTTCAAAAATATTATTGGATGTAAAAAAAATTAAGGAAAGAAGATCTCTTACAAAGTTGGATTTAGAAAACTTATCTCTTATTCTTTTTGGTGTTCCCTTTAAAAATTTAAAAAAGTCTTATGTGGAAGGTTCTAAAGAAGAAAGAGATGAACTTCTTTTTAAAGTTTCAAAGTTCAATCAAACAGACCCTGAATCGATAAAAAATATTTTAAAGTTTGCTTTCTCGGTTTCGTTATAGTTTTTTAACTAACTAAAAGTTGTTGACGGTCATGATGAAATTTTATATTTTTTTTGCTCATATTTTGTTAGCTTCAAATTAAGGAGATGAGCATGAAAAAGTTTATTGTTTTGTTAATGGCATTTGGTTTAGGTTCGACAACTTTTGCCAGAGTTCAAGGTGATGTTACCATTGGAAGTAAAAAGATCGTTAAAAGTGTTAAAAATCTCCTTAAAGATGGTTCTTTGGATGCAAAAGAAACCTGTCTTGATGAATATCTTGCAAGGCATAGACAACTTGCCAAGATGACAGGCTTTGGCCCTCTTGCTGGGGTTGCTGGAACAGCGACCACAACAGCTACTGGTGTTGGAGCTGGTGTTGTGGCCGGTGGATATGTAGCTGGACCTTGGGGCGCCTTTGTTGCAGGGTCGATCGGTGGTGTTGCCCTTGGTGGTGCTGGTGCAGCTGCTTTTGTTGGTTACCAAACTTATGCCGTTACTCAACTGATTCAGAATAGATACCTTATGAAAGTTATCTCTAATGCTAGAGATGGAAGAGGAAAAAGTCTTAAAAGGTTTACTAAAAGTGTAAACAGAAGAAATAAAGGTCTTAATGCCTCTCGTTCACTTGTTGCTGATATGATTGTAAAAGCTGATATGGATGGAACTCTTTGTGATGGTAGCATTGTTAGAAAAGGTAAAAAGAAGAGACTTACGAAAATAAGGCATTACCTTGCTAATAAAAGAGAAATCATTAAATACCTAGGGAAGACTCTTTAATAATTTCTTTCATTAAATATTTTTTGAAGGCCACCTAAGGTGGCCTTTTTTATGAAATGAGCTTTTTTAAGTCATCGATAAGCTTTGGGTAGTGTTTAAGATCCTTTTCTATTTCATCTAATTCAAATACCTCTATATTCTTTTTTAAGTTGGCAATCCACTCTTCAAGATATTGGCAATGGTTAAGCCCTTTTGATGAAGCCTCTGACTCTATTTTTTGGTAAAAAACCTCAATATCGTCAATTATCATAGAGTTGCATAACTCCTTCCACTCAGGCATCAAAGATGTTTCAAGGTTTTCAATAAGGAGACTAAGCTCATTCTTTTGATTTTCTTCCAAAACATTGGTGACTTTTTTAATTTCTTCAGGCTTCTTAGTCACAGCTTTACTAAGGAATCGGCTTAATGAATGATTTATTTTATCTCGATAGTAAGGGGCAGAAAGAGTATCGTTTAATAAATGAAGTGTGCCTTCACTTGATAGATGATCTTTTGATTTTACTAAGGATATAATAAAATTGTTAGTTCCCCTAATTTGATCTAATTTACTGATGTCATCTTTTTCTAATTCAAGTGTATTAATGAGGATAATATTGGGAACCTTTTGGCTTAAATAGTGGCTAAATTGGGTGTAATCATCAAACTCAAGGAAATCAAAATTAAGGAAATCAAAATATTTTTTTAAGGCCCTTCGTGTTGAAGAATTTTTTCCTATTAAGAACAGGTTAGCGCTTTCAAATAATTCATCATGTTGAGCATTTTTGTCACTCCAATTTGAATTTTGGTTTTCAAATTTTAAGTTTGGAAAGGTAATCTTAAAGTTGCTACCTTTGTTCACCTCACTTTGAACGGATATGCTCCCTTTAAGTAAACCAACTAGCTTCTTTACAATATTAAGACCTATTCCTAACCCTCCGTATTCTGATGTCATATGATTACCATCTTTTTGGAAGGCCGAAAATAATTCAACTTTTTTTTCTTTAGCTATCCCAATCCCTGTATCAATGACTTCAATGTTAAAGTCCTTTTGGTTTTCCACCTCTTCATTTTCAGAAATATATATGTCGATGCTTATTTCTCCTTTTTTTGTAAATTTTAAGGCGTTATCAAAAAGATGGGAAATAATCTGAAAAAAAAGACCTTCGTCAAAGTAGATAAGCTTTGAAAAAGATGAGTCAACAATAGA